>NZ_JBHSNQ010000057.1:0-22920 GCF_042655065.1 Ureibacillus suwonensis | reverse complement strand
CCACAACATACTGAAATGGGCCGCAAATTCCCAAACCAATTTCAAAAATAAGGAAACAGAGCGAATGGAAAAACTCATTGTTTTCTCCATTCGCTCTGTTTTTATGGACTTTTTAGACAAGCCCTTTCAGGCTTTCTTCTATAATCTATCATGTACCTTAATTATTTAAATTTAACGCACGATATAAGAACACTGCAAATTCAGCTCGTGTCGTTTTAGAACGTGGATCAAACATTCCACCTTTTCTACCAGTTGTTACCCCATTTTGATAAAGGATTTTTATATTTTCTTGATGAGCAGGCGAAGCGGATTTTAAATCAGATAATTTTACTTGAACATGGTTTTGAGCTTTTAAAGAAAACGCACGAACTAAAATAGTCGCCATTTGTTCACGGGTTAATACATCATTAACACCAAATGTTCCATCTGCTTTTCCCTTAAAAATGCCTTTTGCTTTTGTTGCAGCAATTTCTTTAGCATATGGATGATTTTCATTCACATCTTTAAAAGCGTTTAAATCAGTTGGAATCTCAAGATTTAATGCACGCTGCAACATAACAGCTGCCTCAGCGCGTGTAATCGCTTTGTTTGGATAGTAGTTTCCTTTATCATCTAGAGAAATGACATTTTGACTGATTAAATGTTGAATTTCATTATAAGCAAATTGACCCTCTTTCATATCGGCAGGAGTTTGTCCTGTTTTTGGTTTATTCACTTTTTTACTTTCTAAAATGTCAAAAATAATTTTCGCATGATCAGTGTTGTCAATTTTACCAGCAAAACGTTCAATTTGCGGTCCGTATCCATAAACCGCTACATCTTCTCCAGTATGACCGCCTGTTGTCCAACCAGTAACAGAACGGGTATTAAAAATTGCTTCAATCGCATCATCAATTGTTCTAAGGTCTTTCGTTTGCGCAGCGTCTTCTACGGATTTAATTTCTTCTTCCGTTAAATCAAGAGCAATATATTTCTTTAATGTTTCTCTCACATTTGCACCATTGACGATTTTTTCTGCCATAAAATCAGGTGTTCTTTTCGCTGCTTTGATTGGCTCTGGGAACCAGTTATAAATACCATTAGCTCCTAATGAGAATCCCCCTGTAGAATGGTCTGCTGTTAATACGACTAAGGTTTCACCGTCTTTTTTCGCAAAATCAAGAGCTACTTTAAAAGCTTGTTCGAAATCTTCCATTTCAGACATTGCCGCTACAATGTCATTATCATGTCCAGCCCAGTCAATTTGGCTTCCTTCAACCATTAAGAAGAAACCATTTTCGTTTTTACTTAAACGTTCAATCGCTTCTCTTGTCATTTCTTCTAGATCCGGAGTTTCTTCAGTACGGTCAATGCGTTTAGGAAGACCGCCTTCAGCGAACAATCCTAAAATACGTTCGTTATTGTCTTTTAACAATTCATCTTCATTTGTCACAAAACTGTATCCATCTTTTTTAAATTCTTCGACTAAACTCCGATCTTCACGAATGAAGTTCTTAAGTCCTCCGCCTAACATGACATCAATCTTATGTTGGCCATTGATTAATTCGTCATAGTAGTCATCCGCAATCGCATTCATGTTCTTTCGGTTCACATCATGGGCACCGTAAGCAGCCGGTGTTGCGTGCGTAATTTCTGATGTCGCTACAAGACCTGTCGACATTCCTTTTTCCTTTGCTGCTTCCAATACCGTTTTTACTTCCGTCTTATCATTATCAACCGCGATAGCCGCATTATACGTTTTAATACCGGCTGACATCGCTGTTGCTGCAGAAGCAGAGTCCGTGATATTTTGATGTTCATCTTCTGGATTTGTAGATTGCATACCAATTAAGTAGTCATCAAATGTTGTATTTTCGACAACAAATGTATCAGGGTTATCTTTCATATAACGATGTGCTGTTAGGTAAGAAACCCCCATTCCGTCCCCTATCATAAAGATGATATTTTTAACTTGCTTCGGTTTTGTCTCAGCTTTGACAACATCATGATTCGTTACTAAGCTGCTGACTCCTAAACTAGAAGCTAACGTGAACGCCGTTAATCCTCTAAAAAACTTCTTCTTGTCCAAATACAAAACCTCCTTACAATGTTTTATATCAATAATAAACATACAACGATTGTATTAATAGATTATGAATTTTCTATTAATATTTGTAAAATTTCCGAAAATACAATAACAATTAAACTTGACCAACTGTACAAAAACTGTTCATTCTAGACGTAATGCTTCAAAGAGATATGCCATTATTTTTACACCAATTTACATTCATTTAATTTATATTAAAAGAAAATTCATATTTCTTTATTATCATAAATTTATGCTACTTAAAAATTTCGTTTTAGGAGGAACACGAATGGTGAAATATGTTCCATTGATTTTAAGTTTTATGCTGTTATTTGGATGTTCAGCCAATCAAGATAAAAAAGAAGAAATAACCCGGACAAAAGCTGCTAATCAAAGCGAAATAAGAGAAAACGAAGCAAATAAGACCGAGTATTCAAAGACAGAATATAGCGGTAATCCTCAAGTTACAGACGATTCGTCATTACAAAAAGCCGGTGATTCGTTTTGGGATGAAAAAGGAAAATTGATATTAGAAGACATAAAAGAGGTGAACAAAACGTATAAAATCGGTCCTATAGAGTTAACCATATTAGATGTCAAAGTACTTCATTATCTTCCAGCATATAACTTAATTGATTTTTTCCATGGATTTACACATGAAGCAGAAGACTTTGATTTTATAAGAGTGCAGATGAAGATTAAAAATACAACAAATGAAGAAGTATACTTCGCACCAATCGCTTTATTAGAAACAAGCTCAGGGGAAAAGATGACTTGGGAAAATGATTTTTATCTTGAAGAATTAAACGGCATGTATAGCGGCAGCGAAGAGAAGATAGGCAACATGGGATTTCCTTTAAATAACCATGTTCATGGGCAAGAAGACAAAGCTAAGAGTAATCATTTAGAATGGATCAAACTAATGACAAGTGAAGTGCTAAATAAAGAACATAAAGAAATTGCCGGCAAAAAAATAATAGAAATAAAATTCTAATAGTGCGACTTTAACTTTGAAAAGAAGAGTGAAGTTCATTGATCAGCCCGAAAGCTGAATGAAATAGGTGTACTTGTTTATAGAAGTTTAGCCAAGAAAACCTGTCATCTTGCCGTCAGAATGAATCAGCTTTAGACAAGAGAGGACTTTCCCTCTCAATTGTCCGACTTTCATACTCTTTTGCATAGATCATCTACAACTTGCTTTTTCTTAAAAGCCGGTGACATTGGAATATGAAATGTTCTGCCTTTTTGTATTTGAATTGCGAATAACTTCATTCGAAAAATTCGTCTTTATTAAATTGCTTTAATGTTTGTTGAGCAGCAGAACTCATTAACTTTAACTTATAGTTTTAGTTTTCGCTCGTTTTGCATTTATGATGGTTTCGAAAAAGTGTTGTCAAACAGAATAAAGACCGAAAAATAAACTTTTGACATGGAAAAGGGGAAAGGGCTTGAGAAATAAGGATTTCCCTTCCCCTTTCCCTTTTTTCTCGCAAAACTTTATTTTCATTTTCGCACAAGTTTATTCAGTTTCTACAATTTCAAGGCTAGTTTCGCTACACACTCCACATGCAACGAGCGGGGTGGATTGATGTCTTTTACATTGTCGGTAGTCGGAAACAAGTCAAAGGCACTTTTTGCACTATCGGTAGGCGGGAACATATCGACATATATAATTATAACGCCAACTACTAGATTTGTAATTGGCGTTATAATTATTATGACTTTAGTTTTGCTTTTAACTCTTTTATTTTTGTTTCTATTGTTGATATTACTTTTTTAAATTCCTCATCACTCTTACCTGTAGGATCATCCAACCCCCAATCTTCCCTGTGTTTACATGGAAGGTAAGGGCATTCCACATTACACCCCATTGTAATAACAATATCTACTGGAGGTATTTCATCAAGCAACTTTGAATGTTGAGTTTTCTCCATATCTATATCATAAAGCTCTTTCATTAGGCGCACAGCATCCTGGTTAATTTGAGGTTTTGTTTCTGTGCCAGCAGAGTAGCTTTCAAATATATCTCCTGCAAAGTGCTTACCAAGTGCCTCGGCTATTTGGCTTCGACATGAATTATGAACACATATAAATGCGACCTTTAGTTTATTACTCATTAAGCATTACCTCCTTTCTAGCTTTTTTCTGGAAACCAGTGCCTTGTATTATTCGCTATCTTTACTAATATCAACATAACAGGCACTTCTGTTAGAACCCCTACAATGGTAGCAAGTGCAGCTGGGCTTTGTGTTCCAAACAATGCAATCGCAACGGCAACTGCCAGTTCAAAAAAGTTAGAGGCACCAATCATACCAGCAGGCGCTGCTATCTCATGAGGTAGTTTTATAACCTTACTTGCTAGATATGCAATGAAAAAGATTAGGAAAGTCTGAATAATTAATGGTATAGCAATTAAAACAATATGGAGTGGATTGTTCAGAATTACATCGCCCTGGAATGAAAAGATTATTATTAATGTTAGCAATAGACCTATGGTAGTGATATTCCCAAACTTCGGTATAAAACTCTTTTCAAAGTAATCGAGTCCTCGCTTTTTTGTGATGTAATTACGGGTAATTATACCACCAGCCAGCGGGATAACAACAAACAATACTACAGATAAAACAAGAGTGTCCCAGGGTATGGTTACACCGCCCACACCTAGAAGAAACGCAACTATGGGCGTGAAAGCTATGAGAATTATAAGATCATTTGTTGCCACTTGCACGACGGTATAAGCCGCGTTGCCTTTGGTCAAATAACTCCATACAAATACCATCGCTGTACACGGTGCCGCTCCAAGAAGTATTGCTCCCGCAAGATAGTCTTGTGCCAATTCTGCCGGAATTAGAGATTTAAAAATTACAAAGAAAAACAGCCATGCAATGCCGAACATGGTAAAAGGCTTTATCAACCAGTTGGTTATCCATGTAACAAAAAGTCCCTTGGGATTTTTGCCTACATTTCTTATGCTTTGAAAATCTACTTTTAACATCATTGGATATATCATAAGCCAGATTAAAATAGCCATAGGTATTGAAACATTTGCATATTCAAAACGCCCTAAAAACGCTGGGATTCCGGGTAAAAACTTTCCAATCAATACCCCTGCAAACATACATAAAATAACCCATACGGTTAAGTACTTTTCAAAAAATCCAATTCCACTATTTTGTTCCTTACTCATGTTAAATCAATCCTCCTTTCTTTCCAAGCTATCAAAAAATGTAATTAACTCAACTTTCGCACACAGTAATATTTAAGCATTGCTTGATATAATTAGGTATAGTGGCCAACCATTTATTCATTTGATTTTTAAAGATGTCCATGTTCAAAGAAACCTCGGCTTCCTCCAAAGTTTGGAAAAGGTCAATAAGTGATTGAAGGGCAGTAATAAAATCTATGTCTTTTACATCTTCGCAAAGGATGTAAAAAAGGTTGCCAATCGTCTTAGGATCCTCCTCTTTTCGCAATTTGCCAAGCAATGAGAATATATCGTGTAAAAACAATGGTTGTATGGCTAATTAACATGTCGTAGGAACGTCCCTGGAATTCTTTCTCTAAATTTAAAAGGGATTTATTGCATTTGAAGAAGACTTCAATGTCCCAACGCATGCCGTAAATACGAATGATCTCTTCATTTTCTAATGTTGTATCTGTGCTGAGAATGGCAAGCCATTCGCTCCGTTTAATACGGTTTCGTACAAATAGAATTTTTACTGGAATTCCATTGTCTAAAGTAGCATAAACGGATCCGAGAATGTCTTTTTTACCCATGTGAGGTTTTGCCAATTTGTAAAGTTGATTCAGTGTGAAACGTTCACCATTGTAAACGTATCGCTGCTTTAATTGCTTCACCATGCCAATGACAAATAACCCTTTGTTCGTAATCTTCTCAATTAAAGGCGCTTGTGTAAACCAGGAATCCATGAGAACATAGTCAGCTACAATCCCTTTTTCAAGCGCATGATCAAGTAAAGCTGAAGCCACGTCTGGTTTTGATTTCAGAGCTTCCTGGCGACGCTTATAGCCAGATGTTCGTTTATCAATATTGGTATTGATTTCTTGCAGGCGATTTTCCTTTTTCGGTGAACTTAGAAGAGCAAAATCAACGGGAATAAAAGTAAAACTATCGGTCCAGCCAAGGGTAAGCATTTGAAACCCTTTCAAGTACTGATGGGTAGAGTGATCAAAAACCTTAGCCAACAGTTCAACCGACTTACTACGGTTTCGTGAAAAGACAGAATCATCAATCACAAAAGCTGTGACACGATCTTTTGAAGTTAATGGTTGAAGCAGACGGATCATTTCACTGCTTAATGAAAGCAGAAACTTTCTCCAATGATAGGTTGGTGTATTTAAAAAGCGATAGACTGTATCCTTTCCGGGCAGATCCTGAGATCGTTTACTCATAAAAGCACGAAACCAGTTCTTATATTGGAAGACTAAAAGAAAAATCAGTTTGAAAACAGTAAGACAAGAATACCCGGAAAGTTTCGTAATATTCGCTTTTCTTAAATGATATCCAATATTTAATTCGGAAAATCCTTGTTTAATTTCTTTTGGTAATTGCGCAAAGTAGTCTTTATTCGTTATCATAGTGGTGACACCTTTCTTTTGGATTTGGTTTCATCACCAATATTTTACCAAAAGAATAGGTGTCTTTCTTTATGTTTTAAAAAATGTCAAATGATAATTTTGTACTTCCCAAAACCATTTACATCAAGCATTTAAACAAGATTTTGGACTGCGAAAGTTGAGTATTTAATAAATTACGTATAGAATAATGATGAGACATGTGACATCACTCCTTGTAAATGTGGTTTTGGTCGATTACATTTTACCAGAGTTTTGTCACTGTCTCATTTTTTTGTTCAAAAAAATTGGTGCTGGTTTATACTCACCAACACCAAATATTATAGAGCCGTATATTCTCACGGCTTATTTACCAGTCATTCTCCGGTTTCTGCAAATCGTTTAATTCGTTCACCAATTTCGTCCCGAACACGCTGAAATACTTGCCATACTTCCTCTTCCGTACCTTCTGCTTTAGCTGGATCATCAAATCCCCAATGTTCCCTTTTTACATGAGGAGGCGTCATTGGACAACGATCCTTTGCATCACCACATAAGGTGACAACCATTGTTGCGTTATTTAAAAATTCTGGGTCAATGGTTTCCGATTTTTGATCGGAAATGTCAATTCCAACTTCCTTCATTGCTTTAACAGCATTAGGGTTTAGTCCGTGTGCTTCAATACCTGCACTTCTTACTTCCCACTCATCTCCAAGATACTTTTTTGCCCAGCCTTCTGCCATTTGACTTCTGCAAGAGTTACCTGTGCATAAGAAATAAATTGCTTTTTTAGTCATATATATACTCCTTTATTAAAATATAGTTAATGTTAAATATAGACCTAATAACGTGATAAACAGAATTGGTATCGTTAGAATAATACCAGTCTTGAAATACGTTCCCCAAGAAATCTTAATTCCTTTTTGTGAAAGAACGTGAAGCCATACTAATGTTGCCAAAGAACCAATAGGTGTGATTTTTGGACCTAAGTCTGATCCAACAACGTTTGCATAAACAAGTGCTTCTCTTAATACACCAGTAGTATTTGTTTCCGCAATTGCTAGAGCGTCAATCATTACCGTTGGCATATTATTCATGATGGATGATAGAAAAGCAGCAATGAATCCCATTCCAACGGTAGCAATAAATAAGCCTTCTTCGGCAACCGTTTGAATGACACTTGCTAGAGCAGTGGTGAGTCCCGCATTTCCTAATCCATATACCACGACATACATTCCGATGGAAAAGAACACAATATCCCACGGCGCTCCCTTAATAGCGTTTTTTGTATTTACTGCGGAACTTTGTCTACCCATAATAATGAAGAAGATAGCAATGGTTCCTGCAATAATGGAAACAGGTATATTGATAAATTCGCTAGTAAAGTATCCAATTACTAATAAGCCAAGGACATACCATGATAGACGAAACATTTTATGATCTTTAATAGCATTTCTAGGTTCGGTTAATTTAGAAACATCATACGACCTTGGAATACTTTTTCTAAAGTAAATCAGTAACACTGAAATTGTTGCAACTAATGAAAATAAATTTGGAATAATCATCCGTGAAGCATATTCAACAAATCCAATACCAAAGAAGTCCGCAGACACAATATTTACTAAGTTACTTACAATGAATGGCAATGATGTTGTATCAGCGATAAACCCACTCGCCATGATAAACGGAAAAATCATTTTTTCTTTGAAATTTAAATTACGTACCATAGCAAGTACGATTGGTGTAAGAATTAACGCTGCACCATCATTCGCAAACAAGGCAGCGACAATCGCCCCTAATACACTGATATAGACAAACATTTTTATTCCATTACCCTTTGCAAAACGGGCCATATGTAATGCAGCCCATTCGAAGAATCCAATTTCATCCAAAATTAAAGAAATAAGAATGATTGCTACGAATGCTAATGTGGCGTTCCAAACGATTTGTGTTACTTCAATTACATCACTAAACCCTACGACTCCTACAATTAGAGCTATAACTGCTCCTCCCATTGCAGACCAACCAATATTTAAACCTTTTGGTTGCCAAATGACTAGGACGAGGGTTGCTACAAATATGAGTATTGCGAGTATAAGCGTTGTTGACAAAATAATACCTCCAATATTAACAACAATTAATTCGTGCACCTTTTTCTTCCAGTTCTCTTAGTTTATCGTCTTGGCTAGGCAACTGATCCAGAATCGGTTTAATAAATGAATAATATTCATTATCTTTATTAACCGAGTAAAAGATCCATTGGCCCTTCCGTTCTTCCATTACCAGTCCTAAATCTTTAAGCTTACGCAAGTGTTGACTAACAGCTGGTTGACTAAACTGAAATATTTCTACAAATTCACATACACAACAAGCGTGATTATCCATTAATTTCATCATCGTTAGACGTGTCTTGTCACCAAGCAGTTTTAAAATGTTCGCAGCTTTGTCTATTTCAAAAGATGTTTGCAGCATTTAAATCCCCCTTTTTATTATTTATGAAATTAGTATATAACTATTTGCTTATATATTCAATGGATTAATACACAGGAACATGAAATTTTAAAAATCATTTTATATAACGGTCTCAACTTTCGCACACAGTAATATTTAAGCATTGCTTGATATAATTAGGTATAGTAACCAACCATTTATTCATTTGATTTTTAAAGATGTCCATGTTTAAAGAAACCTTGGCTTCCGACAAAGTTTGGAAAAGGTCAATAAGCGATTGAAGGGCAGTAATAAAATCTATGTCTTTTACATCTTCGCAAAGGATGTAAAAAAGGTTGCCAATCGTCTTAGGATCCTCCTCTTTTCGCATTTGCCAAGCAATGAGAATATATCGTGTAAAAACAATGGTTGTATGGCTAATTAACATGTCGTATGAACGACCCTGGAATTCTTTCCCTAAATTTAAAAGGGATTTATTGCATTTGAAGAAGACTTCAATGTCCCAACGCATGCCGTAAATACGAATGATCTCTTCATTTTCTAATGTTGTATCTGTGCTGAGAATGGCAAGCCATTCGCTCCGTTTATTACGGTTTCGTACAAATAGAATTTTTACTGGAATTCCATTGTCTAAAGTAGCATAAACGGATCCGAGAATGTCTTTTTTACCCATGTGCGTTTTTGCCAATTTGTAAAGTTGATTCAGTGTGAAACGTTCACCATTGTAAACGTATCGCTGCTTTAATTGCTTCACCATGCCAATGACAAATAACCCTTTGTTCGTAATCTTCTCAATTAAAGGCGCTTGTGTAAACCAGGAATCCATGAGAACATAGTCAGCTATAATCCCTTTTTCAAGCGCATGATCAAGTAAAGCTGAAGCCACGTCCGGTTTTGATTTCAGAGCTTCCTGGCGACGCTTATAGCCAGATGTTCGTTTATCAATATTGGTATTGATTTCTTGCAGGCGATTTTCCTTTTTCGTTGAACTTAGAAGAGCAAAATCAATAGGAATAAAAGTAAAACTATCGGTCCAGCCAAGGGTAAGCATTTGAAACCCTTTCAAGTACTGATGCGTAGAGTGATCAAATACCCTGGCCAACAGTTCAACCGACTTACTACGGTTTCTTGAAAAGACAGAATCATCAATCACAAAAACTGTGACACGATCTTTTGAAGTTAATGGTTGAAGCAGACGGATCATTTCGCTGCTTAATGAAAGCAGAAACTTTCTCCAATGATAGGTTGGTGTATTTAAAAAGCGATAGACTGTATCCTTTCCGGGCAGATCCTGAGATCGTTTACTCATAAAAGCACGAAACCAGTTCTTATATTGGAAGACTAAAAGAAAAATCAGTTTGAAAACAGTAAGACAAGAATACCCGGAAAGTTTCGTAATATTCGCTTTTCTTAAATGATATCCAATATTTAATTCGGAAAATCCTTATTTAATTTCTTTTGGTAATTGCGCAAAGTAGTCTTTATTCGTTATCATAGTGGTGACACCTTTCTTTTGGATTTGGTTTCGTCACCAATATTTTACCAAAAGAATAGGTGTCTTTCTTTATGTTTTAAAAAATGTCAAATGATAATTTTGTACTTCCAAAACCATTTACATCAAGCATTTAAACAAGATTTTGGACTGCGAATGTTGAGTAATTAAGTTTTGTGGGAGTTCATATTTCTCATTTGATAAAGGGATTGAACCATGGCCACTATAAACTTCTTTCAAAATTGCGTTAATAATCATGGATTTTGGTGGTTCCGTATACTCTATACCATCCTGCACCCAAACCCTGCAATCCACAGAGTCACCACACAGATCCCCACATTCCTTACAGGAAGATTCCTTAACCTCAAGAGCAATATCCCTGGCATTTACACGAATTGTTGAAGAACTTAAAAATGATCAGTTCTACGTTCTTCCTTTATTTCTTCTAACGCTAAAATATATTTTGTTATAGTTTCAGCAAATTTTCTAAGCTCACTTATCGCCACATTGGGATTTTGATAGACATTTCGTTCTGCCGTTTCCCCAACACGGGCGAGAACTTCCCATTTTTCTTCTAAAAAGCGAAAATTTTGCGACATATACACACCTCACCCATAAGAACATGTATATAGTGCTATTTTATCATAAATTTTACAATATATATCATTTCCAGTCATACATCTATTTAATAGAGTTAAGTCCGTATAATTGTGTAAAAATGGATGGGTTAAAAATACTAGCCAATTTCAAATCCGATCCTTTCAGATGCTTGAGCTTGTAAAATCTGGTTTATTTTAACCGCGAATTTTTTGAATTTCCTTGAAAGAGTTGATGCAAAATTTCTAAATCTAGATTAATCTTGTTTTGGTACTTTCAAATCTTTTCTCCATTAGAGTTTGGCGGTCCAACTTAATTTCAACTGAGTGTTTTTATTTCCTTTTGTACATTTGCTTTTGCTGGCATTGGTATTGAATTATAACTTATTAAACATATATGATAACTTCTTACAATCATCGCATTTATAGAAACCATCCAAAATTTCTTTCAATTAATAAACCCCTCTAACTTATATAAGTATAGGAAGAGCTTCCACGGCAATATTAGAGCAGCTGCAAAATAATTCGCTTGTCTTTCCATTTCAACATAGGAATTATTGACCACTTGCACCAAAATGAGCAAGCTCATCATAATAAAGAAATAGACATTCGAGTTAATTTAAAACCAACAAGAAGCTTAAAACCTCAAATAATGAAATATGTTAATATAAACTCGAAAAGTAAGCACGTCTATCCAAACGTGTATTTTCTTTACTATGTAACCACCTGTCCCATTCGCACATTGTGAGCAAATCGAATGGGAACAGACTCGCAAATCATGCTTCCAGCCTAATCCCACATGTGGCGACAAATACCTTCATAAAGCTTCTTCAGGATTTCTTCTTGATACCCAGCTTTTTTGATTTCCCGTATTTTCTCTTTGATCGGCTGCAATTCTTCGATCGTAACAGTTTCTAGTTTCGCTACTCGGTCATCCGACAGCAAAACCTCTGGAGATGACGCTAAGTAATCTTCTAATTGGAAATGCCATAAATGAATATGCTCCTGATTCCGCTCCTTTAATCGCTGCGCCATTTTTAGTCCTTCAGGATCAAAATCTCCAGAATAATATATTTGACAACCTTCTTGGATGATTAAGTCTATTAACATCAGTGACGCTAGTTTAAATTGCCCATTTGTGCAAATCAGCGGCGGGAAAGCGTCAGGAAATAAATCCAACAAAGCGGAAAATACGCCTGAGTTCTCAACGACAAATACGGTCTGCCCCTTAGCAGGATATGCACGCTTTAACTTCAATATTTCCCGCAATGGCACATTGAGTACTGTATTGGTTTTTACAGCAGAAGCAAACACAGAATGAATTCCCTGTTCCGTTTCTGTCAAAATTCCCGCACATGTCACAAAGTTTAAAATATCTTCCCGTAAAATGCCAAATGATTGCAGGAGCTCATTGACTTCCTCGACTGAGGATAAGTCATAGTCTTGATCAGAGTAAAATTGAAGTGCATGAAGAAATACTTTTCCTTGAAACGTATGTAAGTCAAATGCGTGCGGATCTTTTAGCACTTTTTGTGAAAAAATTGAAAGACGTTCATAATCACCTTTTTTCGGCAAATGTTGAAGCGCAGTGCACACATTCTTTAAAACAGTCTCCAAATGTTCCCGATCTTGCGAATAGGCGATATGAATAAAGCGGTTTTGGGGAGCTGATTCAGTTATAAAAGAGAGAAGCCTTGCTTGTTCGGGATATTGATGAATAAGGTTTTGAAAAAATTCTTCTTTTTTCTTCCGATCTGTTTCCCTCTTCTCTTGATTGGTTGTAATGTCTTCACCAAAATAATTCTCAAGTAACGTAACGAGCGATATACCGGCAAAGCGCGTTTTCTCTAATTGTTCGGCAAACATTTTTAATGAAACCGAAGGAGTAGATTCTTGATGAAAATCCTTCCCAAAAAACGCCCCGAGCGCTTCTTTTTCTTCAAATGAAAAACCGTCTAATTTGACCGTTCCGCCGATTCTCCCAAGTGATTGATATTTCTTTTTCATCAGCAAAAAAAGGCGGTGAAAGCCGGGTTCACCGCGAAAAAACTCAACAGCATCCGCTACTTTTTGTTCCAACATGAACCATCCTTCCTATATGGATGATGTAAAAGTAAATTCTTCATCCAGATTTGACGCAAGTCGTTTCACTTTTCCATCCCAATGATAACGAATAACCGTAACGTACGGTGCATTTTTCGGACGAACTAGCTCGCAAATAGAAAGCGATGGTACCGTGTCGTAGTCTCCCCAAAGCGCCTGAGAGTTCATGATATAGTTAAAACCAAGCTCTTCGACTAAAGCAAACATATCACGAATGTTATTTTCATCAACGCCGGCAAACGCTTCATCTAACGAAATAATATATGGAGCATCCTCTGCAGCCTCTTGATATCGTGAATATGCCGCGGCAAAAAGAGGAATATACATCGCCATCGCCTTTTCTCCGCCGCTAAATTTATAAAACTTTTGGTTCGTTAATTCCCGCTTTGGTTCATTTGTTTTTTGGTAATAAAGCGTAAACGAGAACCACTTTCGGTAATCGAGCACTTCTTTAATGACTTGGTGAAGCGTATTGCCCTGCCCACTTTCTTCAAGCATTTCTCTCGCTCGGTTGATTTTTGAGCGGAAATGCATCGTAACCCGCTGCAAATCTTCTTCCTTTAGCAGCCGCGAATTCATTCGCAACAATTCGACTAAATCTTTCGTGTCCATTTCTTCTTCGGTTTCCGCGGTCTTCGGCTTCCATTGAATTGAAAACGTCAGACCTGAAGAAGTATCACGTTTTTCCATTAATGCGTTCATATCTTTTACCCAGCGTTCGGCACGCTGTATGCGGCTTCGCAATATTCGCCCGATCGTTTTCAAAATAATATCTTCATACAATTCGCGGTCCTGTTCGTTAATATATTCTTTTTGCAGCAATATATCTTTTTCAATCTCTTTTAATACATAATATGGTGTGACGCGTTGTCCTTTGTAGTCTAGTAAAATGATGATACGTCCTGCTTTTTCCTTCCAATCGTTCGCTTTTAGCTCCGATTCCTCATCTAATGAAAGCTCGACGAACGGATTTTGTTTGTTCCAATCGGCAGGTTCCTGTGTCGGACGATATTCGATTAAATTCGGTTGTTCTTGGAAAAATATTCGGTTTAATCGTTCGGTGACAGAAAGTCGTGTATTCTCTTTTAATACAGAACCATATTTCTTGGAAATGTCTATTGCTTTGTCCAAAAGTGAGCCTGTTTCATTTTCGTCAACAAACACTAGCCCTCGTTCCAATTCTTTGGCAAATAGCTCTTCCCATGCTTGGACAAGAACCTTTGCAAATTCCAGTTTTCTCTCTAAACTGCTTAATTTGTTTTCCATGTTTGAAAGTTGATTCCTTATACCTTCTTGCTTCTTAATTATCTCAGGAATTTCCGTTTTTAAAAACGTTAATCGTTCTCGAATCTGTCGAATCTCTTGGCGAATATGTTCCGCTCCCATTTTCGTTAACATCGATTCGATATGCTCAAGTTCAAGTGATACCCGCTGTTGTTGATCGAGAAGAACATTGATTTCGCCTTTCGCTTCGTCTATTTCGTTTTGTAATGTTTCAAGCTGATCATTTAGATTTTTGATCATTTCATCGGTGTGCACAATGTTTCCATGAGTAATTTGTACGTCATTTAACTCTTTTAAATATGATTTCATATAAGACAAAGCATCTTCGTACCCTTTTTTTGAAAACTTAAGGTCCAGTCCTTCTGTCTTGTTGCGCAAAGTATTTTTCACTTGCTGCCATTCTCTAGCGATTTGTCCGAGTTTTTCATTTTTCCTTACTGTTTCTTGTTCTTTGCTTGCTGCCAGGAGTTTCGTTTGCTCCCACTGGTCATAGGCATATTTGACATTTTTGTCAGTTGGAAACAATTGAAACCCTTCCGTAATGTGGCGGATTCGTTCATCAATGGCTACCAGCTGCTCTCGTTTTTCTCTGAGTTGAGTGTTTAAAAGCTGTAATTCTTCCTCAAATTGCTGAATTTTCTCAAGACGCAGCCGTTTCCGTGCGGCTCTTCCAATATACTTTGCCTTTTCCCTTTCAGGGGCATGTCCTTTTAAAAGTCCTAGTGAATATTGTCCGGATTCGTTTATGACAAAATAATCCTTTTCTTGCGGTTCGTCCGATACGATAATACTGCGCAATACCGCTTCGATTCGTTCCTTAGTAACACCTGAGTCATTCTCTACATCAGGTTTTAAATAATCCTCTAGCGTGTGTGCCATCATTGCCGGGTTTGGCATGATTACTCGATCATATTGGATATCTAAATCCGCTTCCACAATTAAAGCGTCGAGCAATCCAGCATGATTTAATGTAGATTCGATCCGTTCCCTCAACTCTTCAGAAACGTGCTCCTGAAATTCCACAGCTGCATAAAACGGAACGTAAGGTATTCCTTTCTCTTTTAACAAAACCCTTGTTTGCACCGTTTGCATGTCTCGTTCTGGTTCAGGATCTTTTTGTTCCTTCCAATAGCGTAATTTTTCTTCCGTTTCACGAATTTCATTTTCTATCAATTTCATTTCATGTTGTTTTTTAATTTTTTCCGCTTTCCACGATTCTAAAGATTGATAATATTGATTTGTAAACGGTCGTTTCACCTCTTCGAAATGATAGCGCTCATATAGCTCATTCAACCTTTGTAAAAATACTTGAAATGCTTCGTCATCCACCTTTATATCCGGATACATTTTGCTCCATTCAAACACGCTTTCCTGCAAACGGGATTTTTCGTCTTCAACCAGTTCATACCATTTTTTCTCTTCATTTTTTAGTTGGTCTAATTCCCTATTTAATTCGCCGAGCTCTTTATACGTTTCTTCATAACGTAATTGAATTTCATCATGTTCTTTCCAAAGTCCGTTAATTTGCTCCAGTCGATCAAAATGTGCATTAGCTTCCCGCTTCCATACGGTAAAATCAAATTCATATTCTCGGTTCCGCTGAAAATCTTCTTCGTTGATTGTATGCTCGGAAAAAGAGCTTTCTAACGCATCGTTCCGCATCATTTCTAACTGTTCTGTTAGCTTTTTCAATAACTGTTCGAAACGTTCTTCATACATGTTTAAGTTTTGTTCAATTTTCCGTTCTTGCTCTCGTTTTTCATCTATAAATCTTTCTTTCTTTTTGAGCTCTTTGTTTACATTCTGCAGTTTTTCCGCTGTTTCATTACGCTTTTCTTCTGCCTGAAACACTTCATGATTGGATAAATCACGTTCCCGTTTAAGAAGCACATCTTGTTCAATCGATAATTTGCTAGTTTCTTCTTTCAATGTCGCAAGTGTTTCCTCATATTCACGATGTTGTGCGACAAGCTGTTCCTTTTCTTCAGCTAACTTTTTAAAGCTTTTTTCCGATTTTAAATATTCATTCGCTTTCTCAGCCAACATATACTCATTGTAAGTCGAATAATGCTGGCAAAGATGCTTTAGAGCCTTCTCGTCTTTTTCAAGCTGTTCTAATTGTTGTTTTGCTTGATCCATGTTTTCTATCGTTTCTGACAAGTGTCGCAGCTCTTCATCTGTAAGTGCTGGCAGCGAGCTTTCTAATATTTCGTAGATCACAGTTGGCTTAAAATCTTTTGAAAGCTTCGGACTGCGTAATTGAATGAGTAATTCAATCAATTCGTGGAACGCATCAAGCGACTCAAATCGAAAAATATGTTTATTCACTAACTCCATATATTCACGTTGCGAATCAACAACCGTACCGCCTTCACCAATAACAGTGATCAACTCCCGTTTCGTTAAAGGAATTTTTTGCGTCTTCCCGTCTGTCTTTTCTTCTTTATATAAACGCAAGTCTTTGCCGATGCGCCGATTGTCAAAAACGACAAATCCCCAAAAATCCATATTTTTCTGCCGTTTTGCCCGTAAGCCGATACCCGTTGTGATATATTGTTCAGAGTTTTTCCGCTTATATTCTAAAAATAAATAGCCTGTTCGTTCGTCCCTGTCGACGAGTTCTTTTTCCCCAAGCAAGTAATCTTCCATTCTTCTAGCTCGGGAACCGAACGGATCGAGGCGGTCAGGACTCTTTTTTCCATCAAGCAGAACCGGAAGAAAACTTTGCATCGTCACCGATTTGCCGGAGCCGTTGCTTCCACGCAATAAAAGTTTTCCGTCTGCGAAATGAAAAAATTCTTCATCATAATACCAAAAATTTAACACTCCCGCTCGATATAACTCCCATTTACTCGTCATCTTCATTCGTTCCTTTCATTAGAAAATCATCAGGATATGTTCCGACTAATCGACCTAAAAGAGGGTAGAGAATAATCATCCCAGTCTCCGCTTCACGTTCTGCCATTTTCCACTCCTTTAATGCACTCAATACTTCATCAGAAAGCTGAGAGATTGTCATGTCGCGGTATGTTTTACTCCATCCTTCGGAAAATTCGTCACGGCATTTTTTTAACAGACCTAAAAAATCATTTGGTGTTAAGCGGATTTGTCCATATTCATCAGGCATGTGAACATCAAGATGCTGGCGAATAATTTTGGAAAAATGAAGAATAATCTCCGAAGTACCTTTTTGATCCGGAAACAGCGTATAGCGGCTTTGACGTTCCGGTAAAGTTAAAAGTGCCGCATTTTTAAAAAGTTCATAGTGATAATCAGTATGTTTTTCAATATCTTCCCGCAAGCGATGGCGAAAGTTTCTTAAATAATAAAAGTCAGGATCGTCTTTTTGTCTTCGATAAATGGCTGGCGACAAAAATAGTTGCCGATATATCCGATGGCGGCGATAGTCTTGCGGGGACGCTTTCCATTCTTCTTCTAAAATCTCCTCTATCGTTTCATATTGAAACAAGTCTTTCGGATATGATCTCATAAAATAGCGGGATACAACGGGAACTTCATAGAGTGCTTCATGGTCTTCTTTATTTACAAACCCTTCAAGATCCCCATCGACGCGTTTTACGATACCAATTTGCTCCGACGTTCTCAGCACGCGAATGAGCGACTTCCGATGTTGATAATTCGTCCAATCGATTGGCAGTTCCCCAGGATACATCGCTTGAATCTCTTCACATAAATCGGACAGAAGAAATTTTTCATCGACGGCTTTGCTCTCTAAATATGCTAATAAGCAGCAAAACAAGGCATAATCTAATATATCTTGAAAATCTTGAATACCCATCCACGATTCTGGCTCAGCCGGGATTTTCTCGAGCTTTGCAAAATAGCGGTGAATGATTAGCCGATATCCAAACTTTTCTTGCAAGTAACGTTTCAATACTTTTTCACGTTCTCTAATCTTTTGATAAAGCTCTGGTTCCTCTTCCCGGACAATCCAGAAGTTTTCAAACAGGGCTGTCATGGCTTCTTTCGCTTTTTCATCAAACCCTTGCTCCGTCTTTTCCAATGTTACATCTCTCCCTTTTCGAGGACATAAAGTACATAATTCGGCATCGTAAGTGTACCGTCAGAGGCTTTCAATTGAATCGAGGAAGAATCCTTTTGCAAGATTTTCACTTTCCACCCGTTTTCCGTTTTTACGACTCCGTCTTGTTTTGTCATTGATTTTGCTATCCAGCTTAACAATGTTTTTCGAATGTGCGGTTCGATCACCGGCAACTCTCGTAATACGATTTTATTGTCTTGAATGAGGTTCTCTAACTCTTCTTTC
Source organism: Ureibacillus suwonensis (assembly GCF_042655065.1). Taxonomy (NCBI): domain Bacteria; kingdom Bacillati; phylum Bacillota; class Bacilli; order Caryophanales; family Caryophanaceae; genus Ureibacillus; species Ureibacillus suwonensis. The sequence continues at coordinate 4,066 of NZ_JBHSNQ010000057.1, read as the reverse complement.
TCACGTTTTTTCTCAAGCAAAAATTTCTCCTTCATCTCCTGTTTCTCTTTTTCATGTGTTTCGATCGCTTCCGGCTTTTTCTTTTCACGGTAATGGCGAACGCGAGGCTTTACCGTCCATTCTGTCGGCTCTTCTTCCCAAATATCGCGATAAAAGTTTTCTGTTGCATCGTTCTCTGTTATGAGATGCTTTGTATGGAAACAGCCGAAAACAACAGAGGATAGTCGGTGGGCGTCTACTAAACTCGGAAGCTCGGAAAACCACTTTGCTAAATGGAGAAAATCTTTCTTGCGGCTGCGGAAATTGTGATGACGTTCCCCCAGCCTTTGCACGACCCGGGTCATGCGGCGAATGGCTTCATTCGTTTGGTGCTGAAGAAAATACAATTCGCTTTCACGTCCTTCTCTGCCTAAAAACCATTCTTTTAGACCTTTCCATTTTTCGAATAAATCTTCTTCAAGTTGTTTTTTCGTCACTTCCATTTCTTCTAATCGAGGAATCGTCATTTGATAATCAGCAACAATTGCGACTAGTTTGTGAACATCATCTTCTCTGATATCTTCCAACAACTTTTCAATTTTTAACGATGTTTTCTGTAAGGCAACGATGAAATCACGTAAATATGTCGTAAATTTTTCTTTATATACAAGAAAGGCTTCCGACATCATTCGTTCTTCCGTGTTCTCACTGTTAAGGTAAGCGATGTAATCTGCAGAATTTTGAATGATTTTTTTGAAATAATCGAATGTTTCTTCCCAATTTTGATTAATCTCTTCTCGTTTTTCTTGAAAATCGTTTTGTATAATATTTTCTATCCGAACGAGTGAAGAGTATAAACGGTCAAAACGCGTTTTTTCTAAAGATCCTCCGAATAAATCCCCTAGCTTCTCTAACGTGCGGATCATCCTCTCAATTTCAACCGTGTAAGGACTGCATTGATAACGAAACCGTTTCTTTTTAAATTCTTCGATTGTGCGAATATTCACCGTCTCTTGCCGAGCAATTAAGTTTTTCCATTTGACAAGCTGATCTAAATCCTGCTGGAGATCGTCGTCCGTATAGTTCTGAAACTCCTCATGTTCTTTTAAAAATGCAAATACTTCTTCAGGAAACAAATATTGCCGCATTCGTTCATGCTGCATATAAAAATATCGTAAAATCGCCCGATAGCGATAAGCATTGTCCGTTGCCAAATACTTTGCCTCAGAAATCGGCTTCAGCCATGAAGAATCCATTATGCATCACCTTATAAATTATGTTTTTATTTCTATTGTAATAGATTTGCAGAGAGATTGAGATAAGATTTTGATGGGGATTTTTTTGATGTTTTGATTTTTTGGGTATATTTCGTTTTTACGATCTGTTTTGTAAGCGTTCGCCAACCATCTCATCCTGTTTGTATGTGCCTCTTTTGTTTTTTTAAATCCTTTCAACACTTTTAATGCTTGTAAATCGGTGTTCCTGCCGTTTTCCGAAATACTCCCGGCAAGCGGTGATTCACGCGGTTCTATCTCCATTGAGAAAACCAGTCCATCATCGGGTCATAGGTCATATCGCTGCTCTATTTTATATCCATAAAACGCTTCAAGAGAATATAATGTCTTTTCTAAATAGCCTCGCTCCCACCCGCGTCTTGCTTGGAGAATGAGAGCATACTTTCTTAAAGCAGATTCCTTCATTCTTAACTAGGTACACACGTCTCTCAGTTCAATCAATATTAGTCCTTCGTCTATATCACTAGTCAAAACACCGATACATTCTGTTATAACACTGTTATATAATCATTCTATTGATGTTTCGGCATACCCTGCAAACGACAAAATAATGAGAATGTATAGCGGAAAAAATATTGAAGCTTTAACAAACTTTAAGATCATGACGTGATACAATCCTATGTTTCCTGATTTAGTGGTAGTGAGAGCTGATGTACAAGGTTACATTTTTGATATTCTAGAACCACACGACCCCAGCCGTAAAGACAATTATCCCAAGGCAGTTGGCCTAGCAAAATTCGCAGAGAAACATTGGGATAAATTTGGAAGAATTCAACTTATCCGGCAAAAGAAAGGATTAGACGGTCGTGAACATTTCTATAGACTTGATATGGCAAAAGTAGCTGTTAGAAATAAAGTTCGTGGCATTACATCAAACGAGGAACTTGATAGAATTTTTGATACGGATGCTGAGCGAGAAGATTAAATTATACATCCATCCTGCACCCTCAACCCCCTGTAAAAAAGGGGGTTATCTAATCTGGTAACTCAACTATTAATTTTCTGGACGGTTGATATGTTCCCTCAAGCAACCAAAATAAGGGTTTCCTGACATTGCCACATCCGGCAGATCGGCCTCGGGAAAAACTAAATGTCTGGAAACCCTTTATTTACAAGCTTTTCTGTTCTTTATTTCTAAACCCTTGACATCAATGTGACGCACTCAACATGTGTTTTGATAGAAAGGTGATAAATTTTCACAGAAAAATAAGGGAGTATTTTAATTTTACCCCCTATGAATTCAAGATGAACGCTTATAACTTTGCTTTAACAGAAACATTATATATTTTTCTATTTGAAATATTCTATTTTTTATTCTCAGACTCTATCAGTTCTATCATTTTAATAAAATAATTATATACTTCTGTACTTTTATCAAATATGTTTTCTAAGTCTTTTTTCCCACTTTCCAAAACATCTTTTTCCGAAAACTTTTCATTAAAAATAATTGCTAAAGTATATTGCATTTGTGAAGCCACATTTAACATTTGTTTTCCTGTATTTTCTGCTTTTAAATAATCAGAATATACTGATACAAAGTGTTCCGGAAAAACACTAATTAAATAACCATAAAACCACAAATAATCTCCGTCATTTGAATATTTCTCAGTTGCTATTTTAAAGGCATCTAGTAATATATTTTCTGCTTGGTTTAAACATTTTTCTAATTTTGGTGATAATCTTCCCCATTCAGCCATAACATACCAAGTGTAAAAAGAAATTCTGAAAAGATCATATTTCTCAACTGTTTTTAAATAATCTTCATTAATAGCATCAAAAAAACCTATAAGTTCTTCCCATTTTTCATTTTTTATAATTCTCTCTAACTTATCTAAATCCATTGTACATCATAACCTTTCAAATAATATTCTATTTATTTCTTATTTACCCATGCATCGCTAATTTTCCATATACTATCATTTATCTTTTGAAATGTTACTGTTACTGTTTCTTTCCCAACTTTTAAAACTCTTTTATATGCAGAACCGTATCTGCTTTCTGTTCCTTTTTTCATAACTTTTTCTATTATATCTCTTACTTTTTCCCATGTAATTGTTCCCTTAATAATTTTATCCCAATCATGTTTTGGATCTTTATATGTCTTTGCTTATTAGGCTGTCCATCTAAATCTTTTAAAGCTTTATCAATTATTTTTTCTTCCGCTCTAGCTTCAAACCAATCAACAACTTTGTTATATAACCAAGTACCTGCTGCTATTACTGTACCACCTATAATTACTACTCCAGCAGCAGTAATCACTACTTCCCCAACTCCTGGAATCCACCATGTACCTGCAATAAGAACTCCTGTTGCGCTTTGCACACCTACACTTCTTATTGCTCTATTATTCTTAATAGTATCGTTTTTAAATTCAGTTATATCTACTTCTACTGCAGTATTAAGAAGTTTGACAAACTGTTCTTGTGTATAATAAACATCATTAATATATACACCATCATCAGTAATAACAATATTACATTTATTAGTACTTGTATTTTTAGAACTTAATTCAGTTTCACTTGCAAACGCTGAAATACTTATATTAGATACCATCAATATCATAAGTGAGAGTTTTGCAAAATTAGATTTTTATTAAAAAGAGTTTTAAAAGAAGAGGCTGGGACAAAACTAGCTTCTAGATAGGAAAAAGGAGAATTTGAGTTGGCTCAAATTCTCCTTTTTCCATTTATCCCCATTATTTTTGGTTAGTTGATCTTTGTTGGCCGTGTATTTTCGTAAATTCACGGCCATTAAGGCAATGCCCATTTCATTTTCCACTTTCGATTTTCCTC
>NZ_JBHSNQ010000056.1:0-1264 GCF_042655065.1 Ureibacillus suwonensis | reverse complement strand
TATTAGGCACGCCGCCAGCGTTCGTCCTGAGCCAGGATCAAACTCTCCATAAAAGAAAAGTTGATTAGCTCAAACTTTTGTCCGTATCCAATCCGCCAACGAGGGTCAACGAATTGGAAAATTTATATCATTAACGTTTCGGTGTTCAGTTTTCAAGGTTCATGGTGGAGCATAGCGGGATCGAACCGCTGACCTCCTGCGTGCAAAGCAGGCGCTCTCCCAGCTGAGCTAATGCCCCAACATAACAATGGTCGGGAAGACAGGATTCGAACCTGCGACCCCTTGGTCCCAAACCAAGTGCTCTACCAAGCTGAGCTACTTCCCGTTCCTTTTGATTTTATGGCGCGCCAGGCAGGAGTCGAACCCACAACCTTCTGATCCGTAGTCAGACGCTCTATCCAATTGAGCTACTGGCGCTTTATTTTGGTGCCGAGGACCGGAGTCGAACCGGTACGGTAGTCACCTACCGCAGGATTTTAAGTCCTGTGCGTCTGCCAATTCCGCCACCCCGGCAATTGGAGCGGAAGACGGGGTTCGAACCCGCGACCCCCACCTTGGCAAGGTGGTGTTCTACCACTGAACTACTTCCGCATAAATTAAAATATGGTGCGGGTGAAGGGAGTCGAACCCCCACGCCGTAAGGCGCTAGATCCTAAGTCTAGTGCGTCTGCCAATTCCGCCACACCCGCAATATTAAATGGTGAGCCATGAAGGACTTGAACCTTCGACCCTCTGATTAAAAGTCAGATGCTCTACCACTGAGCTAATGGCTCATGATGGTGCCGGCGAAAGGAATCGAACCCTCAACCCACTGATTACAAGTCAGTTGCTCTACCAATTGAGCTACACCGGCACGTATGGTGGAGGATGACGGGATCGAACCGCCGACCCTCTGCTTGTAAGGCAGATGCTCTCCCAGCTGAGCTAATCCTCCATCTGATAGCCTAGCGACGTCCTACTCTCGCAGGGGGAAGCCCCCAACTACCATCGGCGCTAAAGAGCTTAACTTCCGTGTTCGGTATGGGAACGGGTGTATCCTCTTTGCCATCGTCACTAGACTATTTAATTTGGAACATGAATTATTATAACACTTTATTAACGAATTACAAGTGTTTTTTTTAAATAATTTTTGTTCCTTCAAAACTGGATAACGGCATTGAAAGCATTTCTTTTGGTTAAGTCCTCGATCGATTAGTATCCGTCAGCTCCACACGTCACCGTGCTTCCACCTCGGACCTATCTACCTCATCGTCTTTGAGGGATC
>NZ_JBHSNQ010000055.1:0-36894 GCF_042655065.1 Ureibacillus suwonensis | reverse complement strand
CGCCCTTGTTGGTTCGAAATCAAACCATTGACGTGTTTGTCAAGAGCGATTGCGGCGGCATTTCCTCTAGTTTCGCTAGATCACATCCCTCCAAAACTAAGTTTTCATAGATTTTTTGACACTACCACAAATATTATAAAGCTTTTTAATACTTTAGACTATCTTTTTATATTAACATATTAAATTACTTGCGGAAAATGCAGGAAAAATGGAAAAAAGGACCCACAGATTCATTGATCGGCTAGCTATTTCGGAGCGATTCTCTATTACCCCTTGGCGGATTTGTTCGTGACTTTGGCGGATATTTTTTCATAGTTGGCGGATTCCCTTCCCGATTTGGCGGATATCCTGTTCCACAGAGGACAAACTTCACCCCCCTGGCGGATTTGTTCAGGACTTTGGCGGATTTTCTTCCATGGTTGGCGGATTCCCCTCCCCTTTTGGCGGATATCCCGTTCCACAGAGGACCAACTTCTCCCCCTTGGCGGATTTGTTCCCGACGTTGGCGGATTTTCTTCCATGGTTGGCGGATATTCCTTCCCTTTTGGCGGATATCCCGTTCCACAGAGGACCAACTTCTCCCCCTTGGCGGATTTGTTCCCGACTTTGGCGGATTTTCTTCCATGGTTGGCGGATATTCCTTCCCTTTTGGCGGATATCCCATTCTACAGAGAACCGACTTCTCCCCATTGGCGGATTTGTTCGCGATTTTAGCGGATTTCCTTTCATGGATGGCGGATTCCCTTCCCAATTTGGCGGATATCCCATTCTACAGAGAACCGACTTCTCCCCATTGGCGGATTTGTTCGTGACTTTGGCGGATATTTTTTCATAGTTGGCGGATTCCCCTCCCCTTTTGGCGGATATCCTGTTCCACAGAGAACCAACTTCTCCCCCTTGGCGGATTTGTTCCCGACTTTGGCGGATTTTCTTCCATGGTTGGCGGATATTCCTTCCCTTTTGGCGGATATCCAGTCCCCGTGAGAGCCAACATTTCCTTCATGGCCAAGGATTCCCCTCCCGATTTGACGGAAAATCAATTCTATACTCCAAAATCATTTCAAACAAAAAAGCGGAGCGGAAAACTCACCGATTTCCACTCCGCTTTTCATCTATTTTTAAATCGCTACGGGCGTAAAAAATTCTTCATATAGTGCGCGCAAGCATTGATCTTCATATTCTTGCAGAACACCGAACACAAGGCTCACTTCGGAAGAACCTTGGTTGATCATTTCGATATTTGCTCCGGTTTTTGAAATCGCTGAAGCCGCTCTTGCAGCCAATCCTTTGTTTTTGCGCATTCCTTCTCCGACAATTACAATCATGGAAAATCCGTGACGGAAATATACATCATCCGCATGAAGCTCTTCTTTCACCCGTTTGACAATGCGTTCCTCTTTCTCAGGCGTCAATTGGTTGGAACGGATGATGACGGAAATGTCATCCACTCCGGATGGCGTATGTTCATAGGAAATTTGTTCTTCCTCGATGATTTGCAATAGTTTTCTGCCAAAGCCGATTTCACGGTTCATCAAATATTTGGATACATATAAAGTCGAGAATCCGTGGTCAGCGGCAATACCAATAACCGGACGTCCGTTTGGTTTGCGTGTTGGCATGATGCGAGTACCAGGTGCTGATGGATTGTTTGTATTTTTGATGTTTACAGGAATACCAAATTTGAATACCGGGATTAACGCTTCATCATGGAATACAGAGAAACCTGCATAAGAAAGTTCTCTCATTTCACGATACGTGATTTCTTCGATGCCAACCGGATCGTTCACCACTTTAGGGTTTGCGGAAAATACGCAATCCACGTCTGTAAAGTTTTCATATAATTCCGCTTTTACTGCGGCCGCCAAAATGGAACCTGTGATATCGGAACCGCCGCGGTCAAATGTGCGCAAAACGCCATCTTTCGTATATCCGAAAAATCCAGGGAAAACAACGATTTCTTCGCCTTTTCCAAGGTCTTTCAAATTCTCGTATGTTTCAGGCAGTGCAAATGTTCTTTCCGGCGGATCGTTTACGACCAACCCTTCTTTCGGGCTGACATATTTCGCTTTCAAACCGATGGAGTTGAAATATTCCGCCACCAATTTTGCGTTGTTGTCTTCTCCGCTCGCTTTTAAACTGTCAACGAATAAATCTTTATCCGTTTTTGATGCGATACGTCCGCGCAAATCTTTTTCAATGACTTCGGAAATGGCTTCGTCTAATCCAAGGCCTTCCGCGATCTCTTTATAGCGGTTTACGACCTTTTGCAGTTTCGCTTCCACTTCGCCGTTTTGAAGCACTGCGTCCGCCAAATCGATCAATAAATCCGTCACTTTGATATCATCGCTGAAACGTTTTCCCGGAGCAGATACCACGACAATTTTTCTTTTTGGATTCGCCTTCACAATATTTGCCACTTTTTGAATTTGTTCTGCGCTTGCAACCGAAGTACCACCAAATTTACACACTATCATCTCATCATCAAATCCTTACTTTCCAAGATTGTATTTTCCAAAAAAACATTTGACTTTTCACAGTGTACAAATTTTTCAAATAAACGTCAAGCCTATTTTTAATCAAAAAGATAAAAAATTTTTGCAAAATTTCAAACGAGAAGATGAACTTGCACTAGTATACGTAAGAGAAGGTCTCAAAAACTCCGTCATTGCCTACTATAATCTGAAAAGAAAACCGTGCACACCTATCCCGAAAATAGATGTACACGATTGCTATTGACGCTGGAATGTCCGGTGTCAATTCATTTTTAGATTAGTAGTATTATTATATAACATATACTTGATTTTTCTAGTCCAAATCCATTTTATTTCATAGATTTTTAATGGATAAATTTTATCATTTCAATCGAAAAATGTAATAAATGTTCCTGCCTTTCTTGGCGGCCTTTTCTCAATTTTTATCATATTCCGATTCCGTTGAAACGGATTATGAAATTGAATATTCCTCATCCTTTGTGGGCATCGGGAAATTCCATTTTCCAACTGAACAGATCTTGATCCGGATGTTTTTCATAACGCAATATGGCATCGAATTTGTTTCCTTTTTTGCTGGTGAGGCCTTTCACGAGCACCTTCCCGTTTTTCAACAGCTGCTTCACCATCGTTTTGGTTGGTTTCTTTTTCATGGAAGCGAAGAATTTATCATTTTTCCAGATGACGAATTTGCATCCGCTTTTCCAATTGCTGCAGCCGAAACCTTTTTGCCCTTCGATGACCGGATTGCCGCAAAGAGGGCATTTCCCCAACGGTTCAAATGTTTTCTTTTCCACTTTATTTAAGATGATTTCTTCCTCTTGCTGTATGATGTGTACGGCTTTTTTTGTGAAATCGAAAATGAATTGCAAAAACCGGTCCCGGTGAAACTTTTGTTTTTCTATATCGGCAAGCGTCTTTTCCAATCGGCCGGTAAATTCCAAATCAAACAGTTCTTTGACAGGAAAGGTTTCCACCAATCTTCTGCCAAGTTCGGTGCACATCAAGTATTTGTTTTTCGTTGTTATGTAGCCGACCGTCTTCAACTTTTTGATGGTTTCCGCCCGCGTCGCCGGGGTGCCGATGCTGAAACCGCTCAGGACATTTGCCATGATTTCTTCGCTTTCCTGCTCCCCGCTCCCTATCCCTTTTCCGCATGTTTCCATGACTTTGAGCAATGTTTTTTCCGTATGGTGCTTCGGCGGCTTTGTCACATGGGAAGTCAGTTCATGGTCCACGATTTCCACTTCCTCATGGAGGGATACATTTGGAAGAATCGTGTCCTTTGACTCTATATTTTCAACTTTCCGCCATCCCTCCACCAGTTGAACCCTGCCCTTTGTTATAAATATTCCGTGGACGTCAGCGTGTTCCATTTTCGTGACGATTTTTGTTTCTTCATGCTCTGCCAGGGGCATAAATTGCATAATGAACCGGTTTTTGATCGCATCATAGACGATGGCTTCATCCTTTGACAGGGAGGACGGTTTTACGTACGTCGGGATGATGGCGCTATGGCTCTCGACTTTAGAATTGTCAAAGACCCGCTTCTTTTTGGCAAAGACGATTTCTTCTTCATAAGGAAGGCCCTTTTTCAACGTTTCGAGCACCTTTTTCGCTTTATCCTCCAAGCTTTCTTCCAACACGACACTAGCCGTGCGGGGATAGGTGATGTATTTCTTTTCGTAAAGGGATTGGGCCACTTTCAATACTTTGTCCGAAGTCCAGCCCTTATATTTGCCCGTGATGTAACCTTGCAAATTGGTCAGGTTGAATAAATAAGGAGGATATTCCTTTTTCCTTTCCACTGTTTTATCAATGATGCGGGCTTTCCTGGCTTGCGGATCGGCCAGCGACTGTCGGATCTGTTCCAGCGTTTGCCGGTCTTTGAATTTTTCTTCCCCCTTTTCATGATACGTGCCTTCATACATGCCGCCATCACAGGTTTGGAAGGTGGCTTCCAGTTTGAAATAGTTTTCGGGAACAAAGTTTTCGATTTCCTTGTCGCGGTCATAGATGATTTTTAGGGTCGGAAGGAGAACCCTTCCGATGTTTAACGCGCTGCCCGAACCTTTCTGATATTTCAAGGTCGTGACAGAAGTCAAATTGATGCCGATCACCCAGTCTGCCCATTGGCGGCAAATGCCCGCATCCAATAGCGGCCGCAAGTTTGTATTGGGGATGAGATTCCGGAGGCCTTTCAGCACCTCTTCCTGCGTCCATTCATTTTGCAGCATGCGAAAGACGGGTTTTGCCGGTTTCATCCGGTAAATGATCGTATCGCCGATGAGCTGCCCTTCCCGATCATAATCGCATGCGGAAATGATCATTTCGATGTCCGGACGTTGGATGAGCTGCCGGATGATTTGCAGCTGTTTTTTTGCCCCAAAATCGCCCTTCACTTTGTATTGGAATTTGGATGGGATGAAAGGAAAATACTCCATTCTCCAAGTTTTCATTTTCGGATCGTAATCTTTCGCATCATACAATTCGAGAAGATGGCCGAACGCCCAAGTGATGATGTAGCCGTTCCCTTCAAAATAGCCGTCTTTTTTCGTTTTTATGTTTAACGCATCCGCTATGTTTTTCGCTACAGATGGTTTTTCCGTCAATATGAGTTTCATTTTCTGCAATCACCTGAATTAGAGTTTTAGCTTGTATAGTTATTATAATGGTTTTTCTTATCATTGGATGAACTCTTTGCCGGAGCGCCATGAACATCCGAGATATTTGCCGTTCCAAATAGAAAATCTATATCTTTTTATAGAAATTATATTCTCATAATGTTATAATTTCATTACAAAGGTGGGGGGAGTTTTTTGATATGCAAAATGTATCAAAGAGAACGGTTCTATGGATTGTCCCGATTGTAATCATCTTTCTTTTCTGGTATATGAATCGGCCCAATGACGGGGATGAATATATAGCTTATATCAAAGGGGCTACTTTGGAAGATGCACCGGTCAATTTGGAAAGCGCTTTAAACGGCCAATGCGACAAAGAAGAATGGGTTTATTTTAAAACGAATAATCGTCAGCATGTGGTGGAGTTCAAAGGCGCCTGCCCGGTGAATGGACAAAAGAACGCGAACATCAACTTGCAATTTATTGTGGAGAAAGATTTGTCGGACTATAAAGTGGGAGCCATGTTGCTTGAAGGGGAGCAGCAAACGCCCGAACAGCGGGATGCGTTTTTGAAGGAACTGGTGTCCGAAAGCAAAATTGCAACTCCATAATTTAAAGGGGATGGGAGTTGCTGATAGAGCGGATGGGGAAAATAATACGTTTCCCCGTCCGTTTTTTATTTTGGCCCGCATCGACTAATGCTTCCCTTCAATGAGTCCAAAAACAAAAGGCCCCATCATAATGGAGCCCTTTCGTAAATCACATCAATGCTTGCCGGCGATTCCAGGATGTGTCATTTCATATGGATTTAATATTTCATTTAATTGTTCTTCCGTTAATACGCCATATTTGATGCACAGGCTGCGGATGGATTCCCCTGTGAGGTATGCTTCGCGCGCCAATTTCGCCGCTGTTTCATAGCCCACATGCGGATTGATCGCCGTGATGATGCCGATGCTTTTTTCCACATAATCTTTCATGCGTTTTTCATTCGCTTGGATACCTTTTAAGCAGTTTTCCGTAAATGATTTGAACACGTTGTTCATGATGGAAATGGATTGAATTAAATTGAAGAACAATACCGGTTCCATCACGTTTAATTCAAATTGGCCCGCTTCCGAAGCCGCAGAAATGGTCACATCATTGCCAAAAACTTGGAATGCCACTTGGTTCACCACTTCCGGCATGACCGGATTCACTTTGCCAGGCATGATGGAAGATCCCGGTTGACGGGCAGGAAGGATGATTTCCGATAATCCCGCACGCGGACCGGACGCCATCAAACGCAAGTCATTGGCGATTTTGGACATGTTGATCATGCAAATTTTCAATGCGGATGATACTTCTGTATAGCAATCCGTATTTTGCGTCGCATCCACCAAATGTTTGGCTCCTTTTAATGGATGTCCGCTCAATTTCACCAATTGGTCCGTCACGATACGGATATATTCGGGTTCCGCATTTAATCCTGTTCCGACCGCCGTTGCCCCCATGTTGATTTCATATAAATTGTTTTTTGTATTTGAAATGCGTTCGATGTCACGGGCAATGACGCGGGCATATGCTTCGAATTCCTGCCCCAATAAAATCGGAACCGCATCTTGCAGGTGGGTTCTCCCCATTTTGATAATGCCTGCGAATTCATCCGCTTTTTTCAAAAATGCCGTTTGCATCGATTTCGTAGTGTCGATTAATTGGTCCAACAAGCTTAGCACCGCAATATGTATTGCCGTTGGAAATGCGTCATTTGTGGATTGGGACATGTTGACATGGCTGTTTGGGCTGATGATGGAATATTTCCCCTTTTCTTCGCCCATCAATTCCAACGCACGGTTGGCAATCACTTCATTGGCGTTCATGTTGATGGATGTTCCAGCACCGCCCTGAATCGGATCCACAATGAACTGATCGTCCCATTTTCCTTCGATGACTTCATCCGCCGCTTGAACAATGTATTTGCCAATGGTTTTATCCAATAAGCCGACTTCCATGTTTGCGAGTGCCGCCGCTTTTTTTACAATACCAAGTGATTTGATCAATTCCGGATGAATGCGGTATCCGGTAATTGGGAAGTTTTCTGTCGCACGGACAGTTTGCACACCGTAATAGGCGTCGACCGGTATTTCCTTTTCACCTAAAAAATCTTTTTCAATGCGGACATTATTTTTCATAAGAAACAGTCTCCTTTTCTTCAAAAAAAGCTGAAAGTAAACGTTTACATTGTATTTATTGTATAAAATATGCTTTCTCTTAAATACTACACTATTCTAACACAGAAAGATATTGATTAGGCTTCATTTCTTTATAGTATTTTGTAATAGTATTGCCAAATTGATATAAATGTTATTTAATAGATTTTATATTGTTTTATTTCCGATTTTTCTCACTATTCTTGTGATGAGGGGAAGTCCAGTGAACACATCAGCAATGATCAAATTGGCGGCAAGCATGGCCATTTTTGGTTCCATCGGCCTGTTTACGGTTCATGCAGGGATTCCTGCGGTGGAGCTTGTGTTTGTACGTTGCATTTGCGCGACGTTGTTTTTGGGAGGATTATGGTTAGCGACAGGCGGGCATAAGACGGAAGCCTGGAACTTAAAAGAGGTCATTCAAACATTGTTTTGCGGGATTTTTCTCGTTTTGAACTGGGTGTTTTTGTTTAAAGCGTTTGAAGAAATGTCCATATCCGTCACCATTTCCATTTATAATTTGGCACCGATTTTCGTGTTGATTTTGGGGGCCATTTTTTTGAGGGAACGCATCACCATCGGGAATGTCCTTGCCATAGCGGTTTGTTTTATCGGCTCCATTTTCATCATTGGCATTGAGCATCTGAATTCCTTGGAAGCGTTTATGAATTCCGGTTTTCTGTGGGCCTTGTTATCGGCGTTTTGCTATGCCATGACGATGTTCTTAAGCAAGACGTTGAAAGGTTTGTCGCCTTATGCAACGACCTTTTTGCAAACGATGGTCGGCATCGTGATGCTTATGCCGATGTGTGATTTCTCGGTATTTCACGGTTTGTCCGCAAAGAATATTTTCTTTATTTTAGGTACGGGGATTATCCATACGGGCTTTGTTTATTATTTGTTTTTTGACAGCATCCGGAAATTGCCGACGATTGTCGTTTCTGTTTTGACTTTTGTGGATCCGGTGGTGGCCATTTTGTTGGATACGATTCTTCTTGGATTTCGTCCAAGCATTTTGCAAACCATTGGCATTGTGCTGGTATTTGGAGGCATCTTTTATACCGTGTTAAAACCGAAGCGGGTGCGGAAAAAAGAGATGGCGGCAGAGTGAGGGGCTTTGGTTGCGCGAGGAATCTCCAAGAGTTGAGTGTGACTTTTGCTTAGAGATGCCCACTTCCCTATACTCTTGTGAGATTTTGCGGATTCATAAATTTGTTCGTCGGCGATTATATTTGCCATTTTGGCGATTATTCTTTGACGGATGGCTATTATTCCGTTTTCTTTGGCGATTATCCGCTTTCTGGCACTTGTCATTTTCTTCGTCAGCGATGATCCTTTAGGATAAACTTTGTTCATTCATTCACAATCCAAAGACACTCGAAAAAAAAACGGATGCTTCCAAAGTTTGAAACATCCATTCTTCCATCTTCTTCAAAGCGGGATTCCGTCATTCCCGCCAATTTATTAAAAGGGCTTGTCTTTCTTCCCTGGACAAGCCCTTACTTTCTTCATTAATTATTTCTCTCTAGTCTAATGTCACTGAAGCTGAACGCAGTTTAACATCAAACCCGCTTATATAATGTTAATTATTTCTCTCCATCATCTGCTTCCAGACGGAGCCTTTTGCTTCCTCGCCCTGTTCGATGCGGGCAATGGCCATTTTCACTTGCAGCCTTACTTCAAATTCCGGATCGTTTTCCGCTTCCCGCAATGTAGGAAGGCAGCGCTCCGTTCCGGATTCATATAAAAACATCGCCGCGCGCCAACGCACCAATTTATTTTTATCCTTCAACGCTTCCATCATGGCCGGTTCAAACTCCACAAAACCGAGGTCGCTCATGCAATCCCCCGCTGTCCGGCGAACGGCTGGACTTTTATCTTTCAACGCACGGATCAAGAGTGGCACAACCGCCTTATCGTCTATCATGCCCAAATATACTGTGGCAAGTCTCCGTATCGACATTTGCTCATCCTCAAGCGCTTTCTCAAGCAACGGCAAATCATCCAAATCGGGATCCGGGATTTGATCGAGCATTTGGAAACGTTCTTTCCAATCCTCCACACTAAATTCTTCCACCGTAATTTTTCTGCGTTTGACCGTTTCCTGCTTTTTGGCATTGGCCGCTTCCACAATGCGGGCAACCCGTTCTTCCGGATAGGTCGCTTCGATTTCCCTCAACACGCTTTGGGCGATTTCTTCCTTATCTCCATAACGGATACCGAAGTCTGCCCATTTCCGTTCCATGATATAGTTTTCATCGGTTTTATCGATTTTGATTTGTTGGAATGCTTTTATGAATCGATCCCCCGTGGAAATCCGGTGCTCGCCGGAAGCATCGAACACTTTGATTTGGAGCGGCAATCCCCGGAACATTTGCACATGGACGAACACTTCCCCATAGTGGTCGACCGCCTGCTCTCCCTGTTCCACATGTTCCGTTTGTTCGCCGAGAGCGTTGCGGACTTGGGATAAAATCGTTTCCCACTGGTATTTCGGATTCCGTTCCACCGCCAAAAAATCCGCCACACGGTAAACGCCCTTGACCCCTTCAATGTTTAAAATTTCCCGGATTTCAACCGGCGCATCATCCACATTCTCCTTCGTATAATTAAAGCTTTTGCCGAATGGCAATTCTTCATCCACCACGACTTTCATCGTGTTGGGGCTCGGCGTCGGTTCGATTGTTACAATCTTCAAGAATCTTCCCCTCCGTTTTCAATCCTTATTTTCCATTGACAATTTCATCCAAATACGTCCATCTTTCAATGAGGCGCTCATATTCCGCGTTGAGCTCGTTCAATTTTTCCGTATACTCTTGCAGTTTCACATAATCCGAACCGCATCCGGCCATCAGTTCTTCCGTTTCGGCGATCGCCTCTTCCACTTGGGCGATGGTTTCTTCGATCGTTTCCCATTCTTTCTGTTCTTTGTATGTCAGCTTTCGTTTCTCCGTTTTCGGCTTTTCCTGTTTCGGTTTTTCTTGCTTTTCCGCTTTTGATTCCGACTTTTCAACCGCGGATTTCTTCGCCAAATATTCCGTATACAGATCAAAGCTCTCTTCCACATTTCCCTTGCCGTCCAAAATCCATAACTTTTTCGCTATCCGGTCTAGGAAGAAACGGTCATGGGAAATGGTGATGACCACGCCCGGAAAATGTTCAATAAAATCTTCCAACACGCCCAATGTTTCAATATCCAAATCGTTCGTCGGCTCGTCCAATAACAGGACATTCGGCTGTTCCATCAGCAGTCTCAACAAATGGAGCCGTTTCCGCTCCCCGCCGGACAATTTTCCAATTGGCGTTCCATGGGTATGTAACGGGAATAAAAATCTCTCCAACATTTGGGCAGCGGAATAGCGGACCCCTTCCGAATCGGTGATGTCATTGGACGCTTCGCGAATATATTCAATCATCCGCTGATTTTCATTCATCTCCGGCAGCACCTGATGGAAGTGGGCAATTTTCACGGTTGGGCCGACGATCACTTCCCCCGCATCCGGTTCCAATTCCCCGGCCAATATTTTTAATAATGTCGATTTCCCGTAACCATTCGCTCCGACAATTCCAATCCGGTCGCCCTGCTGAATCAGGAAATCAAAATCCTTTAATATCACACGGTCACCGAAAGATTTGGACAAAGAAACGCCTTCCAACACCTTTTTCCCTAAACGGGTTGTGGATAGGGACATATCCAGTTTTGCATCGTCCGCATTTCGGTCAATTTGCTTTTCCAATTCTTCAAAGCGTTGGATTCTCGCCTTTTGTTTCGTGGTTCTGGCTTTTGCCCCGCGGCGGATCCATTTCAATTCATTGCGGTAACGGTTGCGGAGTTTTTCCTGCGTCGCCTGTCTGTTTTCTTCCCGAATCGCACGGGCTTCCAAAAAGTCGGCGTAATTGCCGCTATGGCGATAAAGGGTTTGATCCGCAAGCTCATAAATGTGCGTCGCGATTTCATCCAAAAAGTAACGGTCATGGGTGATGAAAATGATGGCCCCTTTCAACCGGAGAATCATTTCCTGGAGCCATTCCGTCGATTCCGCATCGAGATGGTTCGTCGGCTCGTCCAACAAATAAAGATCGGCCGGTTCAATCAACACTTTGGCCAAAGCGACCCGTTTTTGCTGTCCGCCGGATAAATTGGAGACCTGCTCATCAAACATATCAATGCCAAGTTTCGTCAAAGCCTGTTTGGCAAGGGCATTGACATCCCATGCCTTTTCCGCATCCATCCGCTGCTGGAGCTGGAACAATTTGTTTTGCAACGTTTCCGATTCCGGATGAAGGCTTAATTCTTTTACGACTTCCTCATACTCCCGGTTCAACTGCAAAATCGGCGAGTTTCCGGAAAAGACCGCTTGCAGTACCGTCACATTTTCTTCAAAAACCGGTTTTTGCGGCAGGTAGGCGATGCGATATTTGTTCGGATGATCCATTTCGATGGAATCCGCTTCCTGCTCTCCCGCCAAAATGGAAAGCAAGGTGGATTTGCCGGTTCCGTTGATGCCGATCAGTCCGGCCCGCTCCCCCTCGTAAATCGTAAATTCCACATTTTTAAATAACGTTTTATCTCCTACGGTTTTCGTCAAATTCGAAACTATCAAATGACTCATCGATTTCATCTTCTCTTTCAATATAGAATTCCATTCTTTATTATATAGAAATTTTGATGGGCATGTACAATATGAAGTCACTTGATGCAAAAGGCGGCCGCCTTTTTCGCTTCCATCCCTGGACATCGCTCGTGATAAAATTATTTTTAAATAATATATTCCAAATTTTATGTCAATCACATGCATGGATGGGTTTATTGGTTGATGTATGGAGATTTATCGACAAATTATGAAACAATTATTGTCCATTTTATGAATTATTACTATTTGCATAGTGTAAACGCTTTTTATTTTTTTATTTTGATATATTATTGAGTCAAACATATTTTAGGACGTCGAAAAGGGTTTTTCTTTTTGACCATCGAAAGGAGCACTTCAATGAAACTCAAAGGAACACTACTGTTGTTACTTTCCATGCTTGTCGTCTTCCTTAGCGGTTGTGAACCTTTATTAGTGTTGGATCCAAAAGGGCCACAAGCGGAACGGCAAGCAAGCGATATTATGATCTCCATTGGTATTATGGCGTTTATTGTCATTGTCGTGATGGTTTTACTTGTATACATGCTTGTCAAATATCGGGCATCCAGACTGCCTGACGATTATGAACCCCCTCATATTGAGGGAAATCCGATTTTAGAGGGAATTCTTATCGGAGTTCCAATTATTATTGTCGCCATCCTTTCCTTTATCACAGTGAAAAGCAACTATATTGTCGAGTCGACACCGGAAGGATATGAAGATCAGGAACCATTGGTGATTTACGCTTCATCCTCCAACTGGAAATGGCATTTCAGCTACCCTGAACAGGATATCGAAACGGTGAACTACCTGTATATTCCAACCGATCGTCCAATCGAGTTCAAACTTTATTCGTTTGGCCCCATTACAAGTTTCTGGATTCCGCAATTGGGCGGACAAAAATATGCCATGGCGGACATGGTGACGACACTCCACTTGGCTGCGGACACGCCAGGGGAATATATGGGACGGAACGCAAACTTTAGTGGTAAAGGTTTTGCGGAAAATACATTTACCGTTACCGCCATGACCCAAACAAAATTTGACGAGTGGGTGGATGAAGTGCATGAAACGGCTGAACCCCTCACGGAAGATACGTTTGAACAATTATTGGAACCAGGCCATCTTGGAAGAATGACTTTCACCGGAACGCATCTGGGATTCTCTCCTGCACCGGAGCATGAACATTCCGACGATGAAATGGATTCCGGGGAAGAACACAAAATGCATGCTGAAAAAGAACACGAAATGCATTCCGAACATGCGGCTCACGAATAAATTAGAATCTAGCAGTTTTCGCAATATATTTTGAGAGGAGAAAATTCGATGGAATTTTTTGAACGATTTGCGGTGCCGAATCCAAACCCGGCCATTTATGCATCCATGGTAGCCATCGTCGTCGTATCCCTCGCCATCATCTTTGGGTTGACCTACTTTAAAAAATGGGGTTACCTATGGCGGGAATGGTTGACAACAGTGGACCATAAAAAAATTGGGATGATGTATTTAATCTCTGCGCTATTGATGCTGTTCCGCGGTGGAGTGGATGCCCTCATGTTACGGGCACAGCTTTCCATGCCGGATAATAAATTGCTTGACCCTCAACATTACAATGAAGTGTTTTCAACCCACGGTATTGTCATGATCATCTTTATGGCGATGCCGTTCATCTTCGCTTTTATGAACCTTATTGTTCCGTTGCAAATCGGGGCTCGTGATGTGGCGTTCCCTAGACTGAACGCCATCAGCTTCTGGTTATTTGCTGCCGGTGCGATGCTATTTAACATTTCCTTCGTCATCGGCGGTTCACCGGATGCAGGATGGACATCCTACTTCCCTCTTGCCGGCACGGAATTCAGTGAATCTGTCGGAACGAACTATTACATGATCGCCATTCAGATTTCCGGGATCGGTTCCCTGATGACCGGAATCAATATGATTACGACGATTTTAAAAATGCGCGCACCTGGCATGACCTTGATGAAAATGCCGATGTTCACATGGGCCAGCTTTATGGCATGTGTCATCATCATCTTTGCCTTCCCGGTATTGACCATCGCGTTATTGATGGGAACAACCGACCGTTTGTTTGCAACAAACTTCTTTACGACAACAAATGGCGGTATGGACATGCTTTGGGCAAACTTCTTCTGGGTTTGGGGACACCCTGAAGTGTACATCTTGATCTTGCCCGCCTTTGGGATCTACAGTGAAGTGATTTCCACTTTCTCCGGCCGAAACCTATACGGTTACAAATCCATGGTCGGCTCTATGGTCATCATTTCTTTGCTATCATTCCTTGTTTGGACCCACCACTTCTTTACAATGGGTCAAGGCGCGCTCACAAACAGCATTTTCTCCATTTCTACAATGGCGATTGCGGTGCCGACAGGAGTGAAAATTTTCAACTGGCTGCTCACGATGTGGAAAGGGAAAATCCGTTTTACCGTTCCAATGCTTTACTCAGTCGGATTTATTCCACTGTTCACCATCGGGGGCGTGACCGGAGTCATGCTGGCCATGTCAGCGGCGGACTATCAATATCACAATACAATGTTTTTGGTCGCCCACTTCCATAACACGATCATTCCGGGCGTTGTCTTCGCGATGCTGGCTGGACTCACGTACTACTGGCCTAAAATGTTTGGCTTTATGTTAAATGAACGGATTGGGAAATGGGGCTTCTGGTTCTTATCCATTGGATTTATTCTCGCCTTCTTCCCGATGTACATCACAGGCTTGAACGGACAAGCCCGCCGTATGTACACATACTCTGAAGCGACAGGTTTCGGACCTTTGAACTTCGTCGCATTCATCGGTGCAGGTTTGATGGCGATCGCCTTCTGTCTCATTGTCTATAACATTTTTTATAGTATCAAACACTCTCCAAGAAACGTTGGAGACGATCCATGGAATGCCCGCTCTTTGGAATGGGCCACTCACAATCCGGTGCCGGAATACAACTTTGCCCGCACGCCTCATGTGGCTTCCAGCGAAGCGTTCTGGGACGCGAAAAAACATGGGCATGAATTGTTCAAAGGCGAAATTGAAGAAATCCATATGCCTAATAACAGCGGAGTGCCGTTCATTATGGGTGTCATCTTCTTCATTGCAGGCTTCTCCTTCGTCTTTGCATTATGGGTTCCTGCGGTTGTCTCTTTAATCGGCATTTTTGCTTGCATGGTGCTACGTTCCTTTGAAAAAGATGACGGACGCCACATTTCGGTGGAAGAAATCAAAGCGACGGAAAGCAAATTTGAATCTGCGGAGGAAATTAAAACAGCCGTAAGCACGTATGGAGGTGCCAATTCATGAAAATCGATCACACGCAGCCTCTTGAATATAGTACGCACCAAAACCAATTGAACATTTTTGGTTTTTGGATTTTCCTTGGTGCGGAGATTATGTTGTTTGCCACCCTGTTCACAGCTTATTTCATCATGGAAAACCGGACCGGGAATGGACCGGCCGGACCGGAAATTTTCGAAATCAGTCCAGTGTTGTTTGAAACGTTTATTTTGTTAACAAGCAGCTTCACCATCGGCCTTGCCGTACATGCCATGAGAATCGGACGAAAAAAAGCGATGCTCGCCTTTCTGGGAATCACCCTTTTGCTCGGCGTAGCTTTCCTTTCAGCTGAAATCAATGAATTTGTACACTACTACCATGTGGGTGCCACTTATCAAACAAGCGGATTCACCGCCGCCTTGCTTACGACACTCGGAACCCACGGGGGCCACGTCACCCTTGGTTTCTTCTGGGGATTATGCATCTTTATCCAGGTGATGAGAGACGGGATTAATCCTCGCACTGCGAACAAATCCTTCATCTTTTCTCTCTACTGGCACTTCTTGGATGTTGTCTGGATTTTCATCTTCAGCTTCATCTACTTGAAAGGATTGATGTGATTATGAAAGAATTGTTTCCTGCGAAACAGGTCGGCGGCTATATTTTTTCATTGGTGTTGACCTTGGTTGCATTGCTCGTGTATTTATTGGATTTCACTTTTCCCGTGGCAATGACGATTCTTCTTGTGACCGCTTTTGTACAAGCCTCAGTGCAGCTCATGCTGTTTATGCACGCCGGTGAAACGGAAGATGGCAAAGCGATTTTTACGAATGTCCTATATGGAATCATTATCGCTGTGGTAACAATCATCGGTTCACTATTAATCTTTGTTTGGGATATGTAATGTGAACTGCAAAAAGGAGAAAGGAGATTTGAGCGGACCTCAAATCATCCTTTCTCCTTTTATTTATGTATCCATTGGCTTATTTAGTTCCATTAAATATAGAAACAGGCCGATGAGCAACAAGTAGATGCCGCTGTTGACGATTCCGATGCCGTACCAAAAAGAAACATCGAAAATAAAACTGCTGAAAAGCAATAGAATCCCAAGTACAAACAGAAAAGCGGAAGTCTTAAGAAAAAAATGTAACAATGAAAATCCCCCTCGAGTCCGGAAAGTGAATACAGTTTATGCTGATTGTTCACAATTTAGACAAATTTTTATTAATCAGTACTCCACTTTCTTCATTATTAAACAGATTGTTTTCAAAAATGCCTATTATTCTTTTTAAGACTGATGATCAGAGGGTAAATTCTTCCCCATCTGCCATTCAAGGGTTCTCGAAGGGGATGGACATCGACAATATAGGTCACGGACATACCCAATCATAAAGGACATTCTATTTTTTGAGATGTTTAAATAACACTTCTTTAAACGCTTGATCGTGCTCAATGCGAAAGGCTGCTTCAAAACTTTCTTCCCGCTGTTTGATCATAAATTGTTTTGTGAATCGCAAGGTGTCTGAAGGAGCTTCTAAAATTTGCTTTGCAATTTCAATGGATTTACTTAATACTTGTCCATGTTCCACCAGATAATTCACGAAGCCGATGTCATGTGCTTTGTTGGCATCCAGTTTTCTTCCTGTAAAACAAAGATCCTTCGCAATCCCTTCCCCCACAATCCAAGAGAGCGGTGTATAAATAGGCGGGGCGCCAAACTTGATTTCTGGATGGGCAAAAACGGCATCGATTGAGCTGACCCTTAAATCACATAGCGTTGCCAAATCAAAGCCTCCCCCAAAGGCCAATCCGTTGACGCCGGCAATCATCGGCTTTGGAAAATGCCAGACATCCCGATGGTATTTGGCGGAAGACTCATAGATTTCACCAAATAAAGCCGGGTCTTGAAACTCCGTTAAATCAAAACCGCTGGAAAATGCGTTGCCCGCCCCTGTAATGATCACAACACCGATATGCTCCGAATCCTTCCATCTGTTCAAATATTCCGAAATTTTTCTTCGCATTGAAATGTTTAAGGCATTCTTTTTTTCTGGCCGATTCAACGTAATGATCCCGATTCCATCTTCTCTTTCCTTCACCACGATTGCTTCATCCATCGGTTTTCCCCCTTGCATTCATGTTAAAACCAATCGGGCCCTTTAAACGTTGTGTAATCACTGCACCTTCGTTCTTGCGAAACAACTGTCGCATAAGTGCATAAAAAAACTTGGTGTTATCAACCAAGCTTTTGCCGGTACTTATGAATATAAATTTTTTCTGCAAGAAAACTGGCCATTAGACCCATTATGAAAGGAATCAATGAACCACTCGTAATGTAGAGGCCATTTGAATGATCTGTATATTGGTGATTAAACATGAAGAACGGAATGGTAAATAGATGCCCCACTAAATAAAGAAGCCCTGTTGTTAAAACAAGTGTCATCAAAACAATCATACACCTTATCATGTACCCACCTCCTATAGAAAATTTTAACATTAATTTATATTTTTGTTAATTATGTATTTTTGCTTAAAGGAAGCTGGGACAAAACCACCTCTAACTAAAAATTAGCCGCTGGCATTTTACAAAAGTAAAGTGTCGGCGGCTTAATTTTATTGCATCATAAAAGTACACTTTCTGCTAAAATTTAAGTATCTGACCCCAAAAATTTTAGCTAAAGGAAGTGTCCTTATATTTAAAATATTATAACATGTATCAATTAGATTTACCTCTAGTTTTAGAAATAAAATTACAAGAAAATGATATTGCCTTCCACATTCATCATTTTGTTGAAAGTATCCCTGATGAAGCCTTCCATTCGTTTCTTCGAAATACAGGCTGTCCTGCTTATCATCCACGTATGATGCTCAAAATTATTTTTTGTGCCTATTCGCAGTCTGCCTTTTCAGGTTAAAAATTGAAGCTCTATTATAAGAAGCGACCGGAAATATCCCAAACAAGCCTACAAACAATTAATAGACTTCATTCTACGGGAACAAAGGTACCAAAAAGACTTTGACATCTTGGGGGAACGGAACAGTTTATTCCTAAACAGACTTAGATGCAACGTTCATGTGTATGAAAGACGACTATATGAAAAACGGCCAATTGAAAGCTGGGTACAATGTACAAATCGCAACGAAAGGTCAGTACGTACTGGCTTATGGCATCTTTCCAAATCCTTCAGATACACGTACACTCATTCCATTTTTAGATGAGATAGAACAACATTATTTTTGAATTGCCAAAGTATATTGTGGCAAATGCATGGTATGGCAGTGAAGTGAACTATGGGGATATCCTTTCCGATCGCAAACGCGAGGTGCTTATTCCATATACCATATGTATGAGAAAGAACAAAAGATGAAATATAAACAAAACCCATTTCATCCGGACAATTGGGAATATGATGAATGTGAAAACTGTTCAGGATGTCCATTTCGTTCATCATGCACAAAATCAAAGGAAGGCAACCACCGAAAGGTCATGGTGAATGAAAAATGGAGACGACAAAAAGAATATATAAGAGCGAAGCTTTCAGAAGAAAAAGCAGGTTCTATTTTCCGTCAACGTAAAATAGACGTAGAACCAGTTTTTGGATTCTTGAAGGCTAATTCGCGTTTCACCCGATTTTCCGTCCGAGGAAAATCGAAGGTGGAAAATGAAATGGGCATTGCCTTAATGGCCGTGAATTTACGGATATACACGGCCAACAAAGATCAAACGACCAAAAAAATGGAGAGAAATTGAAAAAGGAGAATTTGAACAAACTCAAATTCTCTTTTTAATAAAAATTTGTTCTATTGTCTTCCATTTCAAACCTGAAAGAGGGGAAAATACTTTCCTTATTTTATGGCGACTTTCCGGTTACAAACATATATTCTTTTGCATTCACTACATCCGAAATTTCGGCTTTTTCTTACCTTCAAATTATCTTCAAGAAAATACATACGAGTAATTAACATATCGTACCATTTTTTACCTTGTACCACAAACTTTAGCAAATTTTTCTTGAATCGATGCAGATTCTTTTTTCATTGCAGCAAGTTGACGTTCGATAATTTGTTTGCCATAACCTTTTTTTGCGGATGCAACCAATACAATCCGTTCCTTTTTCATACTTACCCCTCCATCAATTTTTTCAGAAAAAAGCAATAACGATATCCCTTTGACTCTAGTATAGCATTAAATACAAAATCATGATACTCTTCTTTAATAATTTCCCCATCGTTTGGATAATGCACACAAAAAACATATGTATTCACTTTAAACAAAAAATAAAAAAGATTTTTATCATAATTATAAAATAACGCTTCCTCATATTCAGGATTTGTAGCCGTTATCACAACATAAGAATCCCGGTTATCCAAAGGGATATTTTCGGCAGTTACATCTCCACTATATTCAACTAATACCATTTCATCACTTTCCATTGAATATAAAGTAATTGCCGTTGCCGGATTTAATACTGTAATTTTTTCATTTTGATATTTAGATTTTTTTTCAACTACAATTCTATCCATTTGATTTTGAAGCCTAGATAATAAAAGTCTTGCGTCGACGATTTTTCCGTTTCTAATCAATTCAACAAGCCTTAATGAATTTTCGTAAAAATCACGATATATTGAAAAATGATACATTGCTCGTTGAATATCTTTTTCTATACTGAGATACCTTAAGCTCTTTTTCATAATTGAAGATAAATGCTGTTTAATTTGATCATCTAAATCAATGCCTAACTCAAATGAATTTAAATAGTAACCTTTTTGGTATAAATCATATAGAAGAACAAGAACATATGAATCTGATATGTAAGTAGTTTCGAAAGTATCAACTACGTTTACGAATTGTCTATAATTATTAAAATATAAATCATTAACTTCGTCTAATTTATTTTTTAATTTAAAAAATTCATCAACAACTTGTCGATTTACATAAACCAAGACCTTTTTTCCTTCTTCATGGGCAGTTAAAAATTCCAAATGAGTAACAGATTTACCTTCGGAGGAAATCATTGAGCCAGCTTTAGTGTCTATAAATAATATTAACATATCACTGTCTTTTACATATTCCAAACATGTTTTAACACTATCCAATTCAGTAAACATAATACTCTCTTCAAAAATAATACCTTCATGACCCAAATTATCTAATAATTGTTTAGTTCTCATCCTCAACGTTGTCAATGAATCTTGAGCAACAGAACTAATAAAGACTGAAAGTTTATCCACTATTTTCACCTCCATTTATGCTTTTTGCAGAACGAATCTGTTGTATTTATATACAATTTACAATAATCCGGTAATAAAGGGTATATGTACACTTTTATTATACTACAATCAAAAATCTTATTTTCCGATTTTTCAAATTGCTTACCAGCTTTTATCAACAATTAATTTTTATTTTTTAAAACAAAAAACAAATGCAGAACCCTGCATTCAAATCTTGCAAAGTTCTGCATTTATTATGATGAACCCCTTCATTTTATATGTTTCCCATCCCATTCATGGCAACCATCACCAGATTAGTTGTTGATGGTTGCCACTTTGCTGAAGCGGGGGCTTGCCCAAAGTTCTTTCCACTTCACAATGGACGTCACCACAATCACCAACCCAAGCGCCAACATGATGACCGATAACACGCCATTCACCATATTGAATCCACTTGCCGCTTCGTTCCAGTAGACATTTTTGATCATCCAGATGCCTGCCACATTGACCGTCACATATAGGTAAGCGAGCGGAATCAAACATGTCAGGGCGTAAATGCGTTTATCTGCGATTTTCAATACAAATGTCACCCCGCACACTAACCCGATGGATGCCATCAACTGGTTGGATACCCCGAACAGCGCCCATACGGATGCGATGTCCCCGGAATTCAATAAATACCCCCACATCAAGCAGGCCAAGGCGCTTGCACCGATTGCTCCAAGCATCGAATCCGTTTTCTTCAACGGTTTGATCACATTCCCCAAAAAGTCTTGAATCAAATATCGGGCCGTACGCGTACCGGCATCAATCGCCGTTAAAATGAAGACGGCTTCAAACATGATGACGAATTGATAGAAGTAGCTTGTCAAATGGCTGAACCATTTGATGCCTGAGAAAATGGAAGCCATCCCCACAGCCAATGTCACCGCACCGCCAGTACGCCCTTCAAGATCCATGCCGATTGCTTCGGAAAGCACCGGTAAATCCACGACCGTCATGCCTAATTGGGCGAATTTTTCAGGCGCCGAGTTGATGGCGAAATAGTCGGCCGGATGTAGAACCGTCGCGGCAACCAATGCCATCACCCCTACCACACATTCCACCAACATGGCACCAAATCCGACAGGTCGGATATCCTCCCAACGATTCAGCATTTTCGGTGTTGTACCGGAGCCTACAAACGCGTGGAAACCGGAAATCGCACCGCAGGCGATGGTGATGGATACAAATGGCCATACAGGACCCGCAACAATGGGACCGCCGCCATTAATAAAATCCGGAATAATGGCTGGAAATTGTATTGTTGGATTTATAATAAATACCCCAATGATTAACGCGATAAATACCCCAATTTTCATAAAGCTGGACAGATAATCTCTCGGTGCAAGCAGGAACCATACCGGCAAGGCTGCCGCAAAGAACGCGTAAACCGGCAAGATCATCGCCAATGTATCTTTATCTAAAGTTAATACATCCCCCAACCAAGTGCCTTGGATGGATGGTCCATAGAAGACTGCCGCAACGAGCAGAACCACACCGATGATGGTCGATAATTTGATATTTCCGGTAAACCGGTTGATCAATCCCATGATCATGGCGATTGGAATGGTGGAAGCAACGGCGAATGTGCCCCATGGATTTTCAGCCAACGCCCCCAAAATCACCATGGAAAGTCCTGCCATCGTAATGGTGATAATAAATAGCATGGCAAGGCCTGTACAAAAGCCGGCAACCGGTCCCAATTCTTCTTTCATGACTTCTGAAAGGGATTTTCCGCCTTTCATCATGGATGCGAATAACACCACCGCATCATGCACAGCCCCGCCAATAACGGCCCCAATCAAAAGCCATAAATATCCCGGCAGATATCCGAATTGGGCCGCCAACACCGGTCCCACCAATGGACCAGCCGCTGCAATGGCCGCAAAGTGATGGCCAAAAGCAATCCATTTATTTGTTGGCACAAAGTCTTTTCCGTCATTGTATGTATGTGCCGGTGTCGGTTGATCATCTTTGATTTTCAACACTTTTTTCGTAAAGAAAATGCCGTAAAATCGGTAAGCAATTACTAAAATGCAGATTGCCCCGATTACAATGGTGATTGCATTCATCCCCTTTTATTCCCCTTTCTCTCTCTACTTTCCATTTCATTATTCTAATAATCTTTTTATTTTGAATATAAACATATCCTAGCACCATTTTTGTTATATAACAATAGTTTTCTGTTTCATCTGTTATATAAAAATCAACTACATAATAATAGAAGAAATTGTTTTCACTATAAAAACCTTTAAAATCAGTTTTGCTTTATTTTTCTATATTAACGGTAAAATATTCTAGTAAATTACTATTTTTTATAATTCTTCTAAAAATTCAATGATTTCAATGATTTCCATCCAACTTCCTCTTCTCCGAAACCGGATGGGAGGTTGAAACGTTTATATAGTACAATCCAATTCAGTTGTTTTTTTCCAAAAAGGAGTTGCAGTTTATTGTCATTGATTCATAAATACAAAGAACCCGCTTTCATCATTGTTGCGTCCATTTTTGCATGCATCATGTTATACATCATTGAACAGATTCTTTTATCCACCTATGAAATCAAAACGATCTTCAAAATTATCTTTTTTACCTCCATTCCGCTGATTTATTGGAAATGGTTTCAACCTGCCAAAAGGATGAAAGAAAAACAATCGGGGCTGCGGTTGAGCTTTGCCCTTTCCACCGCTGTTTTCTGCATCATTTGGCTTGTTTTTTGGCTCTTTGGTTCCTTTGTGGACTTTTCCAATATCCTGAAAGAACTGGAACTGTCAAAAAACGAGTATATTTTGAGAGGCATTTATATCATTTTTGGGAATTCTTTTTTGGAAGAGTTCTTTTTCCGGGGATTCATCTTCTTGAATCTTTATGAATCGGGTTACCGGAAAACCGCCTATGGGTTTTCTTCCTTGTTGTTTTCCATTTATCATATTGCGTTGTTTCAAAGCTGGTTTTCCCTTTGGATTATGCTCCTTATTCTTCTCTCATTATTTGCCGTGGGTTTTGTTTTTGACGTTCTCACGAAACGGGCCGGTTCCTTTAAAGGCTCCTGGGTGGTGCATATCAGCGCGGATCTTGCCATCATCCTCATCGGATGGGTCATGTTTTTTGCATGAAAAAAACTTCTGCACCGATAATTTGGTTGCAGAAGTTTTCAATTGGTGTGTTTAAGATTTGATCAAACGGCAATGGTCCCCTTTCAACACTTCAGGAATCCCATACCACACCCGGATCACTTTTTCGCTCTTTTCAAACAGTTGCTGATACAACCGGCCGCAAGTATCCCTCAAATGGCGCTCCTCTTTGGAAAGGGGGACGATGCCGCGGCCGATGTCTGTGCATATGCAAATCAAATTCGTCACTTCATCCAATTTCAACAACTTGGCCATCATTTGTTCCACAATTTCATCTTCGGACAAGCCATCGTATTGGGGGACCATCTTTTCAAAACGGCCAACGATGACGAAATCCCCTTTTGTAAAGGGGCCGTCCGGAATTTCCCCTTCAAAGAAAAAGATCCGCTGATTCCCCAAGTCTTTCAATGATTCCTTTACAAATTTTCTCTTACCGTTATAGGCGCCACCGATAACCGATTGCATGCTTCTCCCCCTTTCAACGATCCAACATCATCCCAAACGAAAGTGTAAATCGTTCGATGCTCTGCCGTCACTTCCTGGAAACTATGTTCCTTCAAAAATTTTGAAATCAACAATCGGAT
Source organism: Ureibacillus suwonensis (assembly GCF_042655065.1). Taxonomy (NCBI): domain Bacteria; kingdom Bacillati; phylum Bacillota; class Bacilli; order Caryophanales; family Caryophanaceae; genus Ureibacillus; species Ureibacillus suwonensis. The sequence continues at coordinate 12,702 of NZ_JBHSNQ010000055.1, read as the reverse complement.
CACCCCGCCATGGACGACAAACACATACTCTCCTCCGCTGCCCACAATATGATGAAACGTGTCCAGCACCCGCTTTTCAAAATCAACAAAAGATTCGCCGTCGGGGGGCGTCACCTTGTACGGCGCATCAATCCATCGGCGATAGGTTTCAAAATGTTTCAATTCTTCATAGGTTTTCATCTCAAAATCCCCGAAATCGAGTTCCCTCAAACCGGAAAACGGGAGGTACCGGGCATTGGGAAAGTACAGTTCTGCCGTTTCCCGGCAGCGTTTCAAATCGCTGCCATAGACGGTTTCTGTATGTACCGGAACCGAGCAAACCGCCTTCCGGATCGCGATCGGTTCATCCGTCCATCCAAGATATTTCCGTTGCCAATTCGCCTTCGTTTTTTCGTGGCGAATCAGATGCACAACAACAGAATTCCCCATAGCACCAGTTCCATCCCTTCATATAATGCGCCGAGCAAATCGCCCGTCATGCCGCCGAAATGTTTGTACGTCCAGTTTCGGTAAAATAAGGCCGAAATCAGCATGACCACTAGCAAAACAAAGAAAAAAACGTCCTTCAACAAAATTCCAAACACGAGAATGATCAACAGATAAACCCCTATAAAGATCCAAAGACGACCCGGAATCACCTGTTTTTTAAAATAAGCGGCCAATCCCGACTCCTTCACATTGACCGACATATTAAAATAGATCATGATCGCCAGACGGCACAAAAGGGGCACTATAAGAACATAATAAAAAAGATGTGAAGGGCGCTGAAGGAACATCTCATGAAAAATGCCCACTTTCAATAATAATAGGACCGCCAAAGCGATCGCGCCGAATGCTCCAACCCTGGAGTCGCTCAAAATTTCCAGCCTTTTTTCTTTGTCCCGGTAGGAAAAGTACGCATCCCCCAAATCAATCCAGCCATCCAGATGCAAACCGCCTGTCATGGCCACATTCAGCACCGCCACCAAAATGGCTAAAAAAAGCGGGGAAAATTCAAAATAAACATCATTTAATCGGATCACCAGTACAACCGCCATTCCCATCAACAGGCTGATAAACGGCATTGCGCCAAACATTGCTGTCACGCTTTTGTCCGTCATCGGAAGCGCCTTCCGGATGGGAAAGGAAGTAAAAAATTGCAAAGATAATAAAAATCCATATACTAAATTTTTCACAAAAACACCGCCTATTTCCTACGTACATTGATTCCATAATCCAATTCATACGCTTCATCGCAAATTGCCACAATCCATTGATGAAGCTTGCCGATCAGTTCACGATATAAATTGACTTCCTCATAGATTGAAGAGGCTTCATCGAGCACTTCATTCGATACCAACAGCACAATGGCACCGTCCTGTTTCCATCGCCCGACCGTTTGTTGGAATCTTTCAATCGATTGTTGAATTTTTACATATCGATTTTCACTCTGTTCCGTTTTATACAATACATTGTTTAACCAGGTCGTGATACAATCCCACAATACAATGTCGTCCGCACCGAAAGTCGCTTGCGGCAGGTCATCGGCGACTTCCATTGTCACCCACGGCAATTGTGATCGTTCCCGGTCATTTTGGTGCCGGCGTATCCGCTTTTTCATTTCTTCATCAAAAGGGACGCCGGAAGCGATATAAAATAACCCTTTCTGATGCCGCCCAAAAAGGGTTTTCGCATAGTGTTCCGCAAAGGCGCTTTTTCCGCTCCGGACTCCACCGGTAATAAAAATGATTTTGCCCACCTTGTCCGCTCCTTTTAAAATCAACAAAAAATAATGGCTGTCCAACAATGAGTATATCATTGAAAGGACAGCCTGAATCAAATAAATTTCCTATTTCCATTCCATGCCGACACGACGGATCTTATAATCCAAATGAATTTGAATATCCAAATCCTTGTACACTTCATACCAGCCCTTATCGTCTTTGACCTTTTCATGCCAATATTTCGGATATTTCGCCCTCACCCTCGCTCCAATTCCAAGAATATCCGATTCATCTTGCTGAAGTCTTTTCATCAGCTTGGACAATGCTTTTTCACCGTAGTTGGATAAAGTCTTTTCGAGCTCCTCCAGCCTGTCTTTGCTTAAATCATTTACATGATTTTGTTCTTCCACAAACCCTTCTATTTTCACATTGATGGTCACTTTCGGTTCACCATCCACCAGTTTCACCGAAATTTTCGACTTTCTTCTTTGCGGCTTGATAAGGTATACTCCGCTTTGATCCTCCGTTTCAACAACGTTCGAATATCCTGCGGGATTCATGCCTTGTATCGCCAATATGGCACCTGTATCGGTCGGTGTCAGTTTTCCAACCATCTTATCTCCTTTAAAGTACGCGAGCCCATGCACGAGAATATGATCCCCCATGGATTTGACGAGGGGAATCATGGCATCCACCCCGATATCCGAAAAATCGATCCATATCTTCCCCAAAAACTCTTTCGGCAATTTTCCGAATCGTACCGCATCTTTCAATGTGTTGGATAAATATAAAGAAGGTACCGTTTGGATTGGGGGCGTGGCATTCAATATATCTTGGGCCTCCCCCCCATCTGTAATCATGAGCCAGGCGCTTCTCCGAACTTCATAATCCCTTCTCAAAAAATCCATGATCTCACTGATTCCGTTTTTCGCGATTTCTTCGCTGACGACAATAATTTGAATATGTCCCAAATATATTTTCTCAGCCAGTTCCTGTTGCAAATTGGACAGCGCATCTTTCATCGTATAGCCGTATGTGACCAACAGCCAGTCCGTATCTTCTGAATTCGTTTCTCCACCGCCGGGACCGAGCATGATTTTTCCCGGAACCGCCAATTGGGCCGTCAGTTTGTAATACTTTTGATCTTCACGAACCGGAAAATCCCCTTTCGAATGGGTCACTTCATACTTTTCCACTTCTTCCCTATCATCGGTAACATCGATGGAGATGGCAAGAATCATCGCCCTTTCTTCCAGCTCATATCGGTCCCAGCACCCGCTCAACAACATCAGGATTGGAATGATAGCCATAAATAATAGGACCCTTTTCATTGCACTCCCACCTTTTTCCGGAAACGGCCTATGACGATCAAACCGAACGGAAGCAATATAAAGAGAACTGTCACAATTTTAGCGATGGTGATGACATATTCAAAAATTTCATATACATTGTTTGGAATTAAGGCAACCACGAATATGATGGGGATCATAATCGTTGAAATAAAGGCAAATCGGTTCGTCCGAAAAATCTCTGCGGTTCCCCGGACAATGACAAAAAAGTAAGACAGCAATGTGGTAAAAACCGCAAAAATCCATGTTATGAGAATGATTGCATCCACTCTTGATAATACTTCTCCCGGTATTTCGATCACCCGGCTCAACGACAATGCAGGCCAATGAATTTGCTCCAGCTCTTTCACCCCGAATACGCCAAGAGCAACGATAATGGTATACAGGATGGCGAGCCCGCCCAGGAAGAAACCCCAAATCCCGTTTTTTACCATGCTTTCGTTATCCTTTATATAAGGGATTAACAAGGAGATTACAAAAAAATTGGTGATTGCGGAGGACATCTCGAAAGCACCGGACATAAACTCAAAAAAGGATAAATCATGGCCGAAAATGGGCAATAAATGATAACTTTCCATATCTTCAAAGGCAAGAATAAAAAAGACCATCGGAATCAATAAAAAAGGCAAATAGAACGTATGAATATAAGCGAAGGTGGAAACATTGCGGAAGCCGACCAATGCGCAAAGAATGATCATTAAAGCGATGGATATTTCGATCGGTGTGTTCGGCAATAAACCGCTGGCAAGCACTTCCGAAAATTGCCGAACCTCAAGCCCCATAAGGAAAATGGTCAAAAGGATGATCATGTAATTCATCAAATTGCCCACAAATTTCCCCAATATTAATCGGTTGCATCCGATGATGGTATAATTTCGATATTTCCTGCCCAATAAAGTGATAGCAAGGACACTCAAAAATGATATCAACAGCCCGACAACGCTTGCCAATATTGCCGCTTCCCCCACCTTGGAGGCAACGAATCTTGGCAATACCATCAAGGATACCCCAATGATTGAACTTGCAATAATGATGGCCATTTGAATGGAACTGATCGAATCGGTATGTTTCATATTTTTTCCCTTTCTTCTTTATCTAGGAAATTGTAATTGGTATAGTGCTTTTCCATTTCTCCCAGACGTGTTTGATCTTGCGGATGAATATTGGAAGGCCGCTTTTTTAATTTATAGAACGGAAACCGGATAATGGAATCCTTCATCGCTTTCATATTTAATGGCGCATAAGGATCCATATAAGGCACACCGAAGGAACGCAAGGACAGCATGTGATTCACCACAACCATAAGACCTAAAGCGAGCCCCAACAAACCGAGGGTGCCTGCCAAAATAATGAGAAGAAAACGCAGCATGCGGAACGTATTGGCCGCATTATATGAAGGAATCGCAAAGGAACCGATGGTGGACATTCCGATGATGACAACGGTGATGGGACTGACAAATCCCGCCTGCACCGCTGCCTGTCCAACAACGAGCACCCCGACGATGGATAAGGCCCCGCCGACTTGTTGCGGCATCCGTATACTCGCTTCCCTCAGCACTTCCATGGCGAGTTCCAACAACAACACTTCAAGGATGACGGGAAACGGAATGCTATGCCGCCCGCTGGAAGCCGCAACAACATATTTCGCCGGAATCAATTCCGGATGAAAAGAAATGACGGTCACATAAAGAGAAGAAAAAGTCAATGAAAACAAAAGGGCGAGAATCCGGAAAACTCTCACGAATGAAGAAATGACCCAGTGTTCATTGTAATCTTCCGTTGTATGGTAAAACTGATTAAACGTGGCGGGTGCAATCAGCGCGGATGGGCTCCCCTCAAACAATACCGCCACACGGCCTTCCAAAAGATTCCCCACCACTTTAGCCGGCCTTTCGGTATTGATCAATTGGGGAAAAGGCGATAACGGATTATCTTCAAGAAATTGCTCCGCATAACCGGAATCCAATACCCCATCAATTTCAATCGCATCGATTCTTTTTTTCATTTCTTCCACCAATGTGGGGTTGGCAATATCCTCAATATAACAAACCACCACTTTCGTTTTCGTTCTTGCCCCCACTTCCGATTCTTCCACCCGGAATTCCGGAATGGGCAGGCGATAACGGAGCAAGGCAATATTCGTGGACAAATGTTCGATAAAACCGTCCCTCGGTCCCCGTACCACCCGTTCCGTTTCCGGTTCCTCGATGCTCCTTTTTTCTTTTGTTACAACATACAGTTCCAGCGCCTCAGCGATTCCGTCAATAAAAACAACCGCTTTTCCCTGTACAATGGAGCTTATAATCGTTGAAAAGTCTTTCACTTTTTTTACATCGTTGAAATAAAGGATATTGTCGATGAGAAATTTTAGGATGTCCAAGGGTTCTTTTTCAGGAGCTTCATAATGTTGCAATGGTTTTATGACGTCATGATTGATGACCTCTTGATCCACCAAGGAATTCAGATAAACAATGGCGGCATGTCTATGTTGAAAAAGTTCAAAAGTCCGCAAAGAATAATCCATATCCTTATGAAAAATCTCTTTCAGCAGGCGGACATTGTCATCCAGAATGCCTGTCATTTGTTTATCCTTATATTCGTTCACTATCTTGCTTACCGGATAAATGGACGTTTGATCTGTCTTATGATTGCTTTTCTTGAAGAACGGTGACAATCCAATCACCTGCCTGAATGTTTCATGTTTTTGTTGTTATTATGTTCGAAGAAAGATATTCCATACATGCGATTATTTTCTCTTTGCTTGATTTCTATTCTCACTTAATTTAAGATTTTCTTATTATTTCCTTTTCATTTGAAAAAAAGGAGAATTGCAGCTTTGGAAACTATGAAAAGTGTTTCATATAATCGGAATTTGATTGTCAGTATATTGCTTGCAGCATCTTTTGTTTCTTTGCTGAATCAAACGTTGCTCATCGTGGCATTGCCATCAATCATGGAAGAATTTTCCGTCAGTCCGACACTGGCCCAATGGGTGACAACGGGCTTCATGCTGGCCAATGGCGTCATGATTCCCATTACCGCCTTTCTGATTGAAAAATATAGCAGCAAAGCTTTATTAATTTTTGCTCTTGGCATTTTTGCCATTGGAACCTTGATTGGTGCCGTCACGCCGAATTTTTGGCTGCTCATCGTCGCAAGGATCGTTCAGGCCATCGGGGCGGGTATGTTGATGCCGTTGATGCAGACGGTGATTTTCTCCATCTATCCCGTGGAAAAACGCGGGGCAGCGATGGGGATGAGCGGATTGGTGGTCGGTTTTGCTCCGGCCATCGGACCGACTCTTGCAGGATGGATCATTGACCACACTTCCTGGAGATTTTTATTTTACACCGTTTTGCCTATTACACTGATCGTATTCGTCCTTGCCATCTTTTTAATGAAGAATGTGACGACACAGCATGAACGGAAACTGGATGTGTTATCGGTGATTTTATCTTCCTTTGGATGGGGCGGCCTCCTTTACGCGACAAGTATGGTGGGGACTTATGGATGGACGGGGCTGAATGTCATCCTTTCCATCCTGATCGGCTCCATCTCATTATTCTTTTTTATCCGGAGACAATTTAAACTGTCCCAGCCGATGTTGAATTTCACCGTGTTCCAATCCAAGGAATTTACGTTGACGACGATTCTTTCCATCGTCGTATTCGGGTTGCTGATCGGCATTGAAACCATCTTGCCGATTTTTGTTCAAAATGTCCGACAAGGCACGGCCCTCACCTCCGGATTGATGCTTTTGCCAGGTGCCATCATTACCGGTGCCATGTCGCCGATTTCCGGAAAGCTGTTTGACCGGTTCGGCGTAAAAGGGCTTGCCATCATCGGATTCAGCTGTATTGTACTGGCAACCATTCTGTATAATTTCATCGGCCAGGATACGTCATTTGCCGCTATTTCCGCGATCTTTACAGTTCAAATGCTGGGATTTGCCCTGCTTTCCATGCCTTTGATGACAGCAGGGATCAATTCATTGCCACATGAACTCATTGCCCATGGCACGGCCATGCATAACACGATCCGTACAGTCGGCTCTTCCATTTTCGCCGCATTGCTTGTGACCGTCATGAGTTTTGGCAATATCCAACACGATGGGATCTTTAAAGGAATCAAAATCGCCTTTTTCGTTGCGATGCTTTTCGGTGCGGTCGGCCTTCTTCTCTCCTTCTTCCTTGCAAAAAAGGAAAAGCGTCCGATGGAAAGCGCGAATTGATCGTTTCCTAGCAACACTATATAAGGATAGCCGGGCGGAAAGAAATGCCTGAATCTATCCTTTCCACCCTTTTGTTATCAGAAAATTCCGTCATATGTTGGACGGGCGGTTTGAAACAAGAATCATTGATTGAGAGGCGGGGTCACCTTGAAACGCATTCACTATAGTTGGGTTATATTAATCATTTCATTTTTCTCCATTCTGACAGCAGGAATCGTGGTTTCATCCTCAGGCGTTTTCTTGACCCCATTTGAGAAAGAATTTGGCTGGGACCGCTCCATCATTTCCCTTTCCTTTGGGATCTGCATGCTTTTCTACGGAATGGCTGGCCCTTTTATGGCCGCCTTATTGGAAAAATGGAAATTGAAGAAAATGATGCTCGCTTCAATGGGAATTTTGCTGGCCGGGCTCTTTTCGACCTTCTTCATGAAACAATCCTGGCATTTGATTATCATCTGGGGAACAATCCTTGGTCTCGGTTCCAGTCTGTTATTAACCGTATTAAGTCCCTATGTGGCGAATCATTGGTTCAAGGAAAAAAGAGGGCTTGCCACCGGGATCCTGGCAGCGAGCACCGCAACGGGCCAGTTACTATTGCTACCCATCTTGGCGATGATTATTGAAAATTATTCATGGCGCTGGGCAATCGGGTTCATCATTGCGATCCTGATGATAATGACCCTGATCATCTTTTTCTTTATGAAAAATTCGCCCAAGGAAATGGGGATTTTACCCTATGGCCAACTTGAGGAGATGGAGGAAACAAAGAATACCCAACATGGCAATCCTGTCGTGGTAGCATTTGGGGGATTGGCTGAAGCCGTAAAGAAAAAAGAATTTTGGTTGTTGGCCGGAAGTTTCTTTATTTGCGGCTGTTCAACAATGGGGCTGATCGGGACCCATTTTGTATCCTATTGCATCAGTTTTGGGATTCCGCTTGTCACCGCCGCTTCACTGCTCTCTTTTATGGGGATTTTTAATATTTTGGGGACGACGCTCTCCGGTTGGCTGTCTGACCGTTTTGATAATCGATGGCTGCTATTTTTTTACTATCTTTTAAGAGGAATTTCTTTAGTGGTGCTACCATTTTTATTAATGAACGGCCACATGGCCTGGCTTATTGTATTTACCGTGTTTTACGGCTTGGATTGGATTGCCACGGTGCCTCCAACCATCAATATTTCAAGGCAAATATTTGGTGTGCAGAAGAGTGCGGTCATTTACGGCTGGGTATATGCTGCCCACCAGGCTGGCGCCGCTTTCGCCGCCTACGGGGGAGGACTAGTCTATAAATATTTTAATACATACACATGGGCTTTTTTTATGGCAGGCATTTTCTGTGTATTGGCAAGCCTATTTGTCATTGTGATCAAAAAACAGCAACATTAGATTTCAAATTTATCCATAGGGGGACATTGGGTGAAGATATGCACCACCTCAATACCCATAAAAAAGAGCGAAAATTCTTCGCTCTTTTTGTCGGATGAATGGCCTGGCTTCTATTTGGATTATTATTATTCAAATATTTCCGGATAAATTGTTTTGGCCATTAATTCGGCTGCTTCTGCAATGCGTGGACCAGGTCTGTCCAAAATATTCGCATCCAGTTCATAAACGGCCCCATTTTGAATAGCCGTAACAGATTCCCAACCTTGGCGAGATTTAATTTCTACTGTTGGATCTTTGCCATAATTCACCGTTGTAATAATTGCATCTGGATTGCGGTTGATAATGTCTTCCTCAGATATTGAAAACCAACCATTTTGATCTCTATAAATATTTTCAATCCCCGCTGCTTCAATTAACTCTTGCTGGAATGTGCCTGAACCAATGGACCAAATATCCGGTGCAGGAGCGATTTCAAAATAAACTTTTTTCTTCTGCTCTATTTTATCTGTTTTTTCTTTCAGTTCAGCAAATTGACCTTTGATTTTTTCAACCAATTCTTTACCTTTGTCTTCAACGCCCATCACTTGGGCAATTTGTCCAATGTCGCCGTACACATCCTCGATGGAGCTGGCGGATTGGATGACAAACACTTTCAATCCCGCGCTTTCCAACTGCTCCACTTGTTCCTCGCCGCCCATTGTGTAGGCAAATACCACATCCGGATTCAATTCAATGACCCTTTCCAAGTTCACATTGATTGTGTCGGATACTTTTTCAATGTTTTGCACTTCTTCCGGCCATACGTCATATTCCGTAACACCAATAACTTTGTCTCCCACGCCTAATTCAAACAAAATTTCCGTATTGCTTGGCTGCAACGAAATGACGGTTTCAGGCACTTTATCAAATGTGATTTCCACCCCGCGATCATCCACCACCGTGTATGAATCGCCGGATTTTTTGGCATCTGTTTCTTTTGGCGCCGCTTCATCATCTTTGCCGCAGCCTGCTAATGCCAAGGCAAGTATAAGTGCAAGTAAAAAATAGATTCTCTTCAGCTTCATTTCTTACCCCTCTTTATTTCTTTATTTTCCAGGAACAGATTTGCTTATAAATGGTATTTTTTCTGCCCCTTTGTTTGCATCATAAGAAAAATTATACATTACATGCCGGACATTTTCCATAGAGTTCAAATTTATGGGATTCAACGGAATAACCTGGTAGCATGGATTCCATCATTTCCAATGGGCATAACGATACTTCCTTCACCATTCCGCATTTCAAACAGATGAAATGGTGGTGATGGTGATCCACTTCGCAATGCATTCGGAAATTTTTTTCCCCGTTCAATTCGGTTTCTTCCAATATCCCTAACTCGACAAAGATTGCGAGATTCCGATAAATCGTATCATAACTCATGCCAGGATAATCCTTTTTCAACACTTCCAACAAATCCCTGGCAGTCAAATATTTATCGGTCGCTTCAAACATCGATAAAATGAGCTCCCGTTTATCCGTTTTTTTGTATCCATTCGCTTTTAATATTTCCCAAGCTTTTTCCCGGTTCATTGCTGCGCCTCCTTCCGAACCGCTTTTTTGAACAAGATGACGATGATCAAAATCAGAATCGAAGTCACGACAATGGTTCCGCCCGGGGCCAAATCCAAATAGAAGGCCAAAATCAATCCGGCGATCACCGCCAATTCCCCGAATAGAACCGAATAAATCATCGTCTGCTTAAACCCTTTCGCCAACCGCATTGCACTGGCAACAGGCAGCGTAATCAATGAAGAAACAAGCAGGATCCCGACAATTCGCATGCTTGCGGCAATGGTCAATGCAACCACGACCATGAACAGAAAATGGATCATTTTCGCCGGAAGCCCTGACGCTTTTGCATACTCTTCATCAAAGGATAACACAAACATTTCTTTAAAAAAGAATGCCAAAAATAACAACACAATGAAAGCAATGGCGAGGATGATCCATAAATCATGTCTTGAAACGGCGGAAACCGTGCCAAAAAGATAGCCCATCACATCGGTGCTGAAACCATTGGCCAGGGAAATAAAGATGGCGCTCAAGCCGATTCCGCAGGACATGATGATCGGAATCGCCAATTCTTCGTAATGTTTATATAAAGCCCGTAACCTTTCAATAAAAACAGAACCAAGCACACTGGCAGCTATTCCAAAATAAATGGGATTGAGGAAACCCAATGCGGCCAGATTCTGATTTACCAATAATCCCCCCGTAATCCCCGCCAAAGTGACATGGGAGAGCGCATCGGCAATCAGGGACATTCTGCGGACCACAATAAACACACCCAACAGAGGAGCAATGAAACCTATAATGATTCCGGCAATAAAAGCATTTTGTAAAAATTCATAATGAATGATTGCATCTAACATACCCGCTCTCCTTACACCGCCCGTACGGAATGACCGTACCACTCATAAATTTGTTCTTTTGGAATTTGATTGTATTCTTCCATGTTTCCGTAAAAAAGAATGCGCTTATTCAAAAATGCTACATGACTGATCTGGTTGGAAGGCGTTTCAATATCATGAGTAACCAAAATGATGGTTAAATTGTGTTTCTTATTTAATTCTCCCAACATATCATAAAATGATTGAACCTGTTTGATATCCACGCCGACTGTCGGTTCATCCAAAACGAGCAATTTGGGTTCAGAAATCAATGCCCGCGCAATAAACACCCGTTGCTGTTGGCCGCCGGAAAGTTCGCCAATATTGCGGTGTTGAAACTGCTCCATTCCGACAGCAGCCAAAGCTTCATGCACCCGTTTATTTGCATCCTTTGGCAACCGTTTAAATAATCCGGCTTTTTTCGTCAATCCACTTTGCACCACTTCCTTCACGGTTGCCGGAAAGGCGGTGTTGAAAGAATTGGATTTTTGCGAAACGTATCCAATCCATTCCCGATGCTGGAATGAAGAAACCGGTTCGCCAAAAAGCGTTACTTCTCCTTTGGCTTTCAGCAACCCTAAAATAATTTTCAATAAAGTGGATTTTCCCGAACCATTCGGACCGACAAGGGCTAAAAAATCCCCTTCATCCACTGTTATAGAAACGTTATTTAAAACGGGATCCAATCCATAGTTAAACGAAACATTTTTCAACTCGACAAAAGGTTTTTTCATCGTTTCTCTTCTTTCTAATTCATAATCATTACGATTTACATTTTGTAAGTATACGAGATTTGCGTATCTTTGTAAAGGTTTCTTGCTTGATCAATGGAAAGGATGACGAGATGAATCAGATTATTGAATTTTGGGAGTCATTATTATCGAAATCCGATAACGAAATCAGGAAAATGGCGAAGCAATACGGAGTGGATTTGACGATTGAGGAGATCCGGCAACTCCGGCCACTGGCTCAAAAGGCCAACATCACCTGGCTTGTGACGGGAATACCGGATTGGGTTTTGAAAGAAGCCGAGCGAATATTGGGAACGAAGAAATTTAAAAAATATAAGAAGATGCTGGATGATTTGAGATAACTAATCGAGTAGGAGGGAGCGATTAACTCCCGTCCTCTCACACCACCGTACGTACGGTTCCGTATACGGCGGTTCAATTAAGATCATTGACGCAAGTTTTCATAACGAGCTTCAAGACTTTTCAGCCCTTGGTTTCTCCAATAGGAGTTACCAAGGGTTCTGTGTAATATTGGACTTTTTGAAATACGCCAATAACTCTTCCGAGTATTTCCCCAATCTTACGCTTGCCATTGTGGTACGCCAAGTTGAATAAGGTTGCGCATCTTTGTTTTCGGTTTCTTCCAGTTCTTCCATAGACACATTCGAAGTCTTCTACGAATCCATTTATCTAATTCAAGGAATATAGATTTGGTGTCTGCTAACGCAAAATATCCACACCACCCCACTAGATATTGATTCAGTTTCTGAATGCGGTATTCCATCGGGTAGGGCATCTTGCGTGATGTGATTTCACGAACTTTATTCTTCATTCGTTTAAGGCTTTCTTTTGCGATACGAACCTTTGGCT
>NZ_JBHSNQ010000054.1:0-2477 GCF_042655065.1 Ureibacillus suwonensis | reverse complement strand
CTGTGGTGTGCACGTTCCCCAGCGAAACTTCTGCTCTTTTACCGCAAGCTTCGCCGGCGTTACCCCTAGACGCTGTGCATAACGTTTCACCCGTTCTTCCGCTTTCATCTGCGCCCGCTGGATATACCAAGATTTTAATGCTTCACGAATCATAGGCACATGCTCTATATCATCGGCTGATGTTGGTGTTTCAATATAAAATTTCCCTTGATGAAATAACACTTTTACCTTATCGATATCTTGATTTTGTTTCACCTTAATTCGATAATACCGCCCTAAATACGGTAATTTCTCCCCACTAACAAATTCTAACGGAGCCGGTGGTCGCTTAATCTCATTCAAAGAGTTCCACTTATCTAAAATCCACGTTGCCTTCTTACGCAAAACTCGGTTTATTTCTTCCAGAACTAGATGATCGGGAGCTACCACTGTAACCCCCTCCATCCACTCTACAACAATAGAAATATCTTCTTTCCCTTTCACCTGCTGCAATGTGTACTCAATAGCTGTCGTTCCAAACTGAAAGGTAGGCATAAAACACGTCCCCCAAAATATCAAGTGATACCCCTATTATACAAACCAGTTATCCACTTTTTCACTGGATTTATCCCCCAAAATCCCACTACATAAATACCGATGCGTCCATGTGATCATTTACCTTCGTACATACGCGTGTCTATGTGTTGAAGAAGAATGATTGAAAGCTACATCCTGCCGAATAAAAAGCTCACGCCCCATATGTTCCGGCATACGTTTTGTAAGTGGATGTTAAAAGCGACGAACAACGATATCGAAAAGGTGCGCCGGCTAGCCGGTCATAGCCATATCGCTACCACATCGCGGTACTTAAAGGACAGCTACAGTGATTTGGCGGATGCGGTGGAGGTGTTGCCAAAGTTTTAATATTGTTGTATGTGGAAAAGGGAGAAAAAACAGCAATATATCAGGGTGACATTGTTGGTTTACTGGTTTGACCCCGGTTAACTCCGACGCCACCGAAAAAGCCGGAGGTCGATTTGTCCTGGCTGGCCGTGTCACCGCACACTCTGGGGGTCGTGTGGATGTCCTGTGTTGACTCTGGGATGTCCTCAGGAGGAGGCAGACGCCGCCACGAAGGATACCCATGGTGTCTCGTTCTCCCCCCATCCGGCGTTTCGTGACGTCAATGACATCACGCCCCTAATCCCGACGCTTACCGTCCGGCTCGTTTTGTGGGAACAAGACGGACAGTTGCGTCAAGGGGCGCTGGCATTATCCGATGATTCGGTGCCGTTGCCGCTCGATCGCGTCTCACTGAACCGAGACACATGTCGTCCGTCAAGGGCATCGATGAAGTCTTGTGTGAGCCGCTGTCCATACCGGAAGATTTGCTACTCGGCGGGGATGACAACCCGATTGACCGGCTGAACGCTGAAGAAGGCTTGGTATCCTTCGCCACACCGCTTGTAGCGCACTTCCACTTCCTCGCCCACACAGCCAAGGGGGCATTTCCGCGACATCCTATGTCTCCGACGCGTCCCTTGATTGAGTCTGCCCTGCATCATCCAATCCTACAAAGCCTCCCTTTCCCCAAAAACGTCTGTATGAGCGCATTAGGTCGGTTTTTAGCGGTGTTCTTCTTTTATCCAGTGATCCGGCTTTCAGCCATCGGACGAATGGATACCACGGGCAACAGACGCCCAGCAGTCGCCACGATAGCGGCCACTCGCTTCGTACCTTGATTGAGTCCACGATTGAGTCCACGAAGGTTGATCTTCTCCATCATTACAATGACGAGCCGCCAACCACCCATCATTAGTCGCCACACGCCTCTCACTGAAGGACAGAAGATGACTCTAACAGACAGGGGTTTCCCATGCCAGAGACAAAGAACGCCTCAGCGCTCCCTTGTTTTGGGAAAATCGTTTATATAAAAAAATGAGGTGTTACTCCTCAAACACCTCATTCATCAACTCTTCAATCTCTTTCCACCGCTTCTCTGTTTCTTTTTGATCCACTCGGAACTTTCCGTTCTCTTGTACAATCACATCGCCGGCGCGGGCGTTTTTGGGTAGCTTGCTTTTCTCAATATCGATCATTTTGCCATCCTCCGCCTCACAAACTGCCCATTTACCCTCGAAGCGATCAATGATATATTTCATTTAACCACCTCTAATAAATTGGTTTTACGTTGAAGGTAAGTGTTGTCCCGTTGGTTGTTGCGATAATCGTTCCTTGTTTGTCGGTACGGAATACCTTGACTTTATAAGATTTCAACCGATTTAAAACTTCCGGTGTCGGATGACCATAGGCGTTCTTGCCGACCGAGATTACCGCATACGTTGGTTTTGCAGCTTTTAAAAGCGTTGCGCTGGTCGATGTTTTCGCACCGTGATGACCTACTTTCAACACATCAGCGCGCAAATCCTTTTTCGCTTTAACCATATCCGCTTCTGCTCGAGTCTCGGCGTCGCCTGTAAACAGAAACGACTTTTTGC
>NZ_JBHSNQ010000053.1:0-16067 GCF_042655065.1 Ureibacillus suwonensis | reverse complement strand
CTTTCTATGGAATGTTTTTTGGTCAATTTCATTCTATAAAAAAGGACGATTTTTTTGTACACTAAAAACAGAAAAAAGGGCTGAGCCCAAGGTCGATTCAATCGACTTTTCGGACAGCCCCTTTTTTCATGTTCCATTAATTATTGACGATTTCTTTTCCTTTGATAAATCCCAAACTTGTCAATAGAATTTTCGCATCCGCATTCAAAATGTTTAATACGTTCTTTCTTTGCAACAATTGCTCTTTCTCTTTTTCCTTCAAATATAATTTTAAACCGCGGACATCCAATTTTTTCGCGTATGTATTGATCACGGTGATTATGTTCATTTCCTTTTTCGTTAACGGCTGTTCAGAAGAACCGAGATTGTCCTTCACAAACTGCAAAATCTCTCTTGCGTTGCTGTTGAGCAAATGGCGATTTTCGTCCACAATATCCAAATTCTGTTCAATGTATTTTCTGGCGGTTGCATATTCCAATGCATCGACCGCCCCATTGATGCAGAGAATCAATTTTTTGATATCCATTACCACTTTACCTCCCAACATATCCAATTATAAAGGTAAAATGGATTTATTTTCAATACCAAATTTAAGAAAAATGATATATAACAACAGTATTGCTTTTAGGTATTATGTCATGCTAAATTCCATAAAAAAACCACCATATTGATGGTGGCAGAATATCGAATCTCCGGTATAACCGCGATTTTGGAGCAGTGCTCGATGGGAAAGAATAGCATCATCAAATATTAGGACAACCACTTCGGAGGGGTGTCTTTTGAATAGTAGATATCCCCGATCGTATGGTGTGAAGCAAATTGATCTTCATAAGTGTGGTAATGGAAATTGTAGTAGTATCCTTCAAGCGGCCGTTTTTCGGTGCGCACATGGAATCGGAGCAAATCTTGTCCGCTACGGCCATCCGCAATATGAAAGATCCTCTCGGAATAATTTCCCCCCGGCTTCCCGCTGATGGTTAAATATCGTTTTGTCTCATCGTCCAAATTTGCCAAAGCGGATGAAATAATTTGTTCGATCGTTGGAAAAATGCGTTGTTCAAATTCATCTTCAATGACCGGGGCAATTTTTGAACCAAATTTTATGTAAGACTGTTCCTTTGCCAACTGAAGGATGGAATCAATCGGGTCAACCGTTTCCGTGTTTTCATCGGCGAACGATTCTACGGTTTCTTCGGCAACACCAATGTTTTTATAATTGGCGCTTTGTGCCCGGTTCGAATCTTGTCCATTTTCGAGATGATCCCAAATGGAATGGTTCGGAGGAATGATCCCCAATGTCAGTAACGCCACTAAAAATACGAGCGTTTTTTGCCACCACTTTTTCAATCGCTTCACCCACTTTTGTCCAATCTATCAATTACTTACGATTTTTCATGAAAAAGGTTTCCTAATTTATTTTTTCATAGTAAAATATGTTAGGGATTGACCATTGTTTTTTTAAGGAGGGATAAGCATGGCCTCGATTACAATTGCAATCGGATTTATTTTATATTTAGTATACTTAATTTCATTCTGTTTCGCTGAATAAAAAGCTACGGTTTGTGGCTTTTTATTTTTTTCGAAATAGGCACTGCATTGATGTATCAAGGCAGTGCTTTTCTATTTTCTATCTTTTTATCAACTCCGCAATATTCTCAGCCAATTCTCCGACCAGTTGCCGGGCATTCTCCATCGTTTCTTCCAATGCGGCTGGCCCTTTGCAGATGGAAAAAGCCGCGGCCAATCCCAACTCTTTCAATTCTTTTCTCGATAATTCAATGGTACCACAAATTGCAACGACTGGAATATGATAAGGTTTGGCAAAATCGCAAATCCCTTTGATCACTTTTCCGTTGAAGGTTTGTTTATCCAGCTTCCCTTCTCCTGTGATGATGAAATCCGTCGAAGGCAGCAGCCTTTCTAATTGCAACGTCTCAATCAAAATATCAATTCCCTGCCGGATTTTGGTGTCAAAGAGGGCCATAAAGGATACCGGGATTCCCCCGGCTGCACCGGCACCTTCCCGATTCTTCAACTCCCGATGAAATTGTTTTTCCAGCACGGTTCCGTAATGGCGCAAAATGGCATCGATCTCCTGCACGTGTTCAATTCCCTTTTGTGGGCCGAATACATGGGTCGCTCCCCTCTCACCGCAAAGGGGATTGTTCACATCGGTCGCCAAAATGAATTCACATTCAAACAGCCGCTCGTCCACCTTCCGCAAATCAAGGGAGGCGATCTTCCCTATATCTCTCAAGGATTCAATTTGGACTTGCTTTCCGGCTTCACCCCGGAAAAGGACTCCCAGGGCGGAAAGCATTCCGACCCCCGCATCATTTGTCGCAGTGCCGCCCAGTCCGATGATGAAGGTGCGGCAACCTTTGTCCAGGCCGTGCAAAATGAAATCTCCCACCCCATGGCTGAAAGATTGGTACGGATTCCTTTCCTCCTCTGGCACAAGGGTTAATCCTGTACTTTTTGCCATTTCAATGAAAGCTGTACGTTGCAATGGGTCAATCGCCATTTTCGCACGAATCGTTCTTCCCAAAGGATTTTTGACGTTTACCTGTTCTATTTGAAATGGAAGGACCGAACAAATGCTTTCGAGAAACCCTTCTCCTCCGTCTGAAATCGGCACTTCCAAAACTTCCGCATCCATGACGTTTTCGATGCCTTGGCGAATCGTTTTGCACAGTTCAATGGAAGAAAGGGATCCTTTAAACGAATCCGGCGCCACTAAAATTTTCATTTTCTCCAACCTTTCGTCACAGGGGTAATCGGCTCTTTGCCTGTAAGGACATTGGCGATATTCTTTGCAGCAAGTTCCGCCATTTGGGCTCTCGTTTCCAAAGTGGCGCTGCCGATATGCGGAAGCAGAATGACATTATCCAGTTCCAACAGCCCTTCCACAATTTTCGGCTCATGTTCATACACATCAAGGGCAGCACCGGCAATCTTCCCTGCTTTCAAATGTTCGTACAATGCCTGTTCATCCACAAGCGGCCCACGGGATGTGTTAATCAAATACGCATCCTGTTTCATGAGATTCAATTCATCCCGCCCAATCAAATGGTGGGATTCTTCGTTCAACGGAGCATGGATGGTGATATAGTCGCATTCCCGGAGCAAACGATCCAAGTCTGCATAGGTTGCGTTCAACGCTTGTTCCTTTTCAATCGGAAGGCGGTTGCGATTATAATAGTAAACATCCATATTGAATCCTTTTGCCCTTTCGCAAACAGCGGTGCCGATTCTCCCGAGTCCGATGATGCCGAGCTTTTTGCCGTAGACCAGATTGCCGATGAACAAATGGGGCAGCCATCCCGTAAACTTCCCTTCCCGCACGAACTTGTCCGCTTCCACGATTCTTCTGGCAATGCCAAGAATCAATGCCCAAGTCAAATCGGCTGTGGCATCATTCAATACGTCCGGTGTGTTTGTCACAATCACGCCATGCTTTTCCGCGGAAGCGATATCGATGTTGTTGTAGCCGACGCCGCAATTTCCGATCACTTTCAATTTCGGTGCGTTTTGGAGGATGTCATCTGTGATGAAATTGTTCACCATTGTCAGCACCGCATCATGATCTTGAATTTTATCCAATAAAGCTTGTCCGTTCAGCGTCTCTTCCTTCTCCCAAACTTCCACTTCCCCGACAGATTTTAATATATTAAGTGCTGAATCACTGATTTTGCTTGTCACAAAAATCTTCACCATTCTATCACTCCCCCAATTTTAATATTCTTTATTTCCGTCATGATTCCTTTAAAGTTGGGCGAAACTTTTTACTATGGGGCCCGTATAAAGTAGAAAGCAAAATAACGATAGGAGAATGAACGTTGGAGACACAAGAGCAATTGTTGGGCTATTTGAAAGAAATTGAAGCTTGGGAAAAGAATCAAAAAGATTTATTTTTCTGGGAAAAGCTCGGCAGAATCCCCTTTAAAATTTTGGACAAGTTGACGCCGAAATCCATTCAGCGGACAATTGGAAAATTGGTGGATGAGTTGGGAAGCTACATCCAAACAGGCGGGCGATATTTGGTCAGCGAGCAGGCCATCATCAAAAGGATCAACAAGTTTTCATCATATAAAAATATTCAGTCGATCGAAGAGATAAAAAAATTGCCGATAGACGACATGATGGAAATTACGGAACAACTTGGGAAAAACCGGGCTGCAATCGCAACGGTGCAAGGGGCTTCCACCGGAGTCGGCGGATTATTCACACTTGTTGTCGATATCCCGGTGATTTTGGGAATCTCTTTGAAAACGCTGCAGGAGATTGCCATGATTTACGGATACGATCCAAATGATAAAAGGGAACGCATTTTCATCGTGAAATGTCTGCAGTTCGCCAATGCGGACATCGTCGGAAAGGAAGCGATTTTGAAGGATTTATGGAAAGGGAATGAACATAAAGCTTCCACTGACATGATTCAGCAGTTGAAAGGATGGCAGGAAGTATTTTATTCTTTCCGGGATCAATTCGGCTGGAAAAAGTTTTTCCAAGCGATTCCGATTGCCGGCATTGTGTTCGGCGCCTTTGCCAATAAAGGCATGATTGAAACCATTGCCGAAACGGGAAACATGTTGTACCGGAAAAGAAGAGTGTTGGATCGGTTGAAGGAGACGGAGGAAGAAATAGAATAACTTCCACAATGCCTTAGTTTTGAGTGGTCGTAACTAAGGCGTTTTTTATTATGAGATGGAGGATTCTGTGCGAGGTTGAGCGTGTAACATGGGGATTAATTGCGAATGTGGTGTTCCAACTGTTCAAGGGGAACACCTATCTGAGCGAGGTTGTGCTTTATCCAAGCACGTCAAATATCTATACGGACGAGTTGAGGGGTTATCCGAGCAAGCGGTCACTTTATCCGAGCAAGCGGACACTTTATCCGAGCAAGCGGGATAGCCATCCGAGCAAGTCGGTGCTCTATTCACGCATGTTGTCCCTTTATCTGCATATGGGATGGGATAAATCAACCGCTCCATGAAAGTTGTATCTGCGCAAAACTTGCTAGCGTACAAAAAGTTGTATCTGCACTAAAAGCCTATCCATCCGCACCAAAACAGTGTTCATTCCCCCATAAAAATCCTCCTACGCCAAATCATTCATCCCACAAGAAACCATCCGAAATAAAAAAGAGCGAATGAATTCCTCCGCTCTTTTTCAATCACAATACATCTATTTTCCCAACACCCCAAAATGAAACTTCGATGTGAGGCGCACCTTCCGCTCAAAACCGAAGTCTTCAAAATGGGTGGAACGGAAATGGGCTTTCAACACAACCCGCTTCTTCGCCACACGGTAGGCTTCCCTCACCCATTCCTCCGTCAATGGATGGTGGCTGCCCACTTCCCGTAACGATTCAAAGTTGATGGATTCTTCTATTAACTGTTCGAACATCGGATCCAGATAGACGACATCAAAGGATTCATCCGGTTGCCGCTTCAAAAATCCGACAGCTTCCCCATGAATGACCTGAATCCGCTCCATCGCCTGTTTCAAATCGGAATCCGCCGTTTCATATTCCTTCAATCCCCGGCGGACGATATAGGCGATAACGGGATCGACTTCCAGGCCGGCCACTCTGCCCTTTTCCCCAACCGCGTAAGATGCGACGATGGAGTCCGAGCCGACCCCTAATGTACAATCAAGAAAGGAATCGCCGTTTTGCAACGCACAAGCTTCCAAAAAAGGTTCCGTTTCCCCTCTTTGCAACCGCTTCAAACGGAAAGCCGCCGTGTCGGGATGAAAAAAGAAAGGCGTAGAAGAGCCTTTCCCATAATACTCCAACCGGTTTTTTCCGGCGACGATCACATTGGCATCATAGATTTCGCTCAATTTGGCCACTGAACGTTTCTTTCTGGGTACAACTTGTAGATTTAATTCCTCACTCACTAGTTTTGCCAGTTGGAAAGATTCCTCATCAGGTCTCCCCGCTGTCGTGACGATTACGCGCCGCATGCCTGTTTCAACACGCCCACGATATGGTCACGGATTTGTCCCACTTCATACCCTTCGATTTGTTCTCTTGGAATGAAGTATTCCAATTGGCCATCACGCAAAATGGCAATGGATGGAGAGCTTGGCGGAATCTCTTCAAAATAGGAACGCATCGCGGCAGTCGCTTCACGGTCTTGTCCCGCAAACACCGTCACTAAATGATCCGGTTTGATTTCTTTGATGGCTTCCCGAACTGCCGGTCTAGCGCTTCCCGCAGCACAGCCGCATACCGAGTTGATCACCACAAGAGAAACTCCCTTTGTCGTTGCCATAAACTCATGCACTTCATCCGCCGTTGTCAATTCTGTAAATCCGGCATCCACCAATTCCTGACGCATCGGTTGGACGATGGCTTTCATATATTCTTCATAAGCATTCATCGTTTCGCACCCCTTTATATTTTTTGGTAAATACAATTATATCAAGGTTTTCACCATATTCATAGGAATTTGATTTTCATAGTATTTCCGTTTTTTGTGACTTGAATGTTTGGAATACGAGAAAATCAACTTTTAAATCGGTTTTACATATAGAAGGAGATGAATTCAATGCCCGATCAAACAAGTGATAGATAATCATACAGAGAATGCAATAATAAAACTCGGTCACAATTGCCACATGACCAAACAAGTGCACATTCAGAATTTTGAAAAGTAAAAAAACGAAATTACCATATATTTACCAATTTAACTAATATTAAACATATTATATAATCGTATTATCAGTTAAACAGACGGAGGTTCGGATCTATTGGAAATAAATTTAACATTTCTCATTTTGATGATTTTTTTCCTGCTGTTTGCCCAATATGTAATTATTGAAACCGCTGTAAGAAGGGGAATTGATGCTTCGGAAACCAATAGAATATTAGAAAAAATGGCAAAGATCATTCAAGAATCAAATTCCGAATATAAGGAATCCGAAGAACCAATAAGTAAAGACGACAAAAATGAACATAAGAATTAATAAAAAAGGAGAATCTGATTTCACTTCCATTCTCCTTTTTTCTATATCAAAGCCAGTTTCATATCTGCATCTAAATATACGGCCATCTTCAAAATTGAACTAGAAGGCGCCCCTTCTGATGAAAAGGTCTTATGCATACCGTTCAACAATTGCCTGGCATATGCGGAGTGCCGCCTTTCCATCCCCGAACACCTGAGGTTGCGTTTCATTCAGTGAGTCCAAATTCCGCGAGGCCTTTTCCAGAATCGACTGGATGTTGATGGGGCATAGACAATTCCAGCCATTTTCCAACGTTTCAATCCATTCCGTCTCATTCCTCAACGTGGTGCATGGGGTTTTCAATAGATAGGCTTCTTTTTGTAGGCCGCCGGAATCGGTGACAACCATATAAGCGTTTTTTGTCAAATGCAACATCAGCAAATAACCCACCGGCTGAATGATGATCACATTTTCAAACGAAATGTTCAACTCCCCCACCAATTTTCGTGTTCTTGGATGCAGCGGGACAAGAACGGGTTGATCCAACATTTCAAGCGCGGTGAAAATGCATTTCAACTTCATCAAATCGTCGGTGTTTTCCGCCCGATGAACCGTGGCAAGATAATATTCTTTTTCCTTTAATTGAGGCAGATGCGGATTATCGGCTTTCAACACTTCCAGCCATTTTCCATTTGAATAAAACTTATTTGAAAGATTCATGAACCGATTGACCGCATCGGCCATGATATCCCCCGTCAACAGGACCCCGTCCAAGATCCCTTCCCTTTTCAAATTCTCCACGGCCGTTTTTGTCGGACAGAATAACAGATCCGAAATATGGTCCGTCAATATCCGGTTTTGTTCTTCCGGCATTTGTTTATTGTAGCTCCTCAACCCCGCTTCCACATGGAAAACAGGAATATGCAATTTGCTTGCCGCCAGAGCACCTGCCAACGTGGAATTTGTATCTCCGTAAACAAGCACCCCGTCCGGCTTTTCTTTCAAAAGCACCTGCTCGATTTTTTCAATCATCCTCCCCGTCTGATACCCATGACTGCCGGAACCGACACCCAAAAAATAGTCCGGTTTCGGAATCGCAAGTTCTTGGAAGAAGATGTCAGACATATTTTCATCGTAATGTTGCCCCGTATGGATGATGATTTCTTTATGCCCCTTCCGAAACATATCTGAAAACGGGGCGGATTTGATAAATTGCGGACGTGCGCCGACAATGGTGACCAGTTTCAACCAAGATCCACCTTTCCGGAAAATGAGTTTCTAAACTATCTTATGTCTAGCTGCAAATGTTGTGACTCTCTATTTTTTATTGAAATATTAGGAAAATGAATCAGCTCTTATGGAAGATGAAACATAGCATAGGATGATGAAATGAAATAGATTTTTGGAGGAATCCGGATGAAAGTTTGCAAATTGATCAGGAAACATTCTTTCAAAGATATCCGCGTCTTTGAAAAGGAAGCGATCAGTCTGAAAAAATTGGGATACGATGTCACCATTGTGGCCGGAAAAACGAACGGTGCCGTTTTTGAACCGAATCTGAAAAGAATCAAAGATCCAACTTTTAATCAAGACCAATTTGAATATAAAGGCATCAAGTTTTTAACCTATGACATCAAAAATATGTATGATCCCCATATTGGCAAAATGGTCAACAATTTGGAAATGGATACGCAAAATTATTTTGTTGACAAGTTGTATGAACGGGCGTTGGCTGTCGAAGCCGACATTTATCACGCCCATGAATTGCACACGTTGTATGAAGCCGTACAGATTAAAAAAGTTCTCCGAAAAAAAGGGAAAAACGTAAAAGTGATCTATGACGCCCATGAGCTGGAGCAAAACAGCAAATTGCTGAGATTATTGATGAAGGAAGTGGATCATCTCATAACCGTTTCCGATTCCATTAAAAATATTTATCAACGAAGATATCCAAGCGTGCCCGTCACCGTCATCTACAACTCCCCTTTATACCAGCAGGAATTGCCAAAGGATGAACATTTTCAGAACTCCTTTGTCATTGCCTATGAAGGCGTTGTGCAGTATCAAAAAGGGAATCCGAAAAAAATATTACAAATCGCCGATCTTTGCAAAAATTCGATGAAAAATTTCCGATTCGATATTATCGGCTATATCGATCCGACCATTTCGTATAATGAAAAGAAATTGATCAGCGGTCATCCTGCAATCCATTGCAAATGGGTGGAATATGAAAACCTGCCCAAAGAATTGAATCAAGTCCATGCAGGTTATATTTACTTTGATATCAGGAATATAAACAAAAAATACGCCTTGCCCAACAAGTTTTTCAGCTTTTTGAATAACGGCATCCCTGTCGTAGTGAATCGGGCAATGGACATGAAAAATATCATTGAGAAACATCAATGCGGCATCGTGATAGATAAAGACGATCCAACCGCCGAAGAATATGTTGAACAGTTTTTACGCTTATATAAAGATCGGAAAATGCTTGCCCGGATGAGTAAAAACGCACGGGAAGCGATGAAAAACCATTATTGTTGGGAGAAGATGGAAGAGCGTTTGGCTGCAATTTACAAAGGGCTGAAATGATGGCCCCATACGAAAGAAAAACCACTCATCATGAGTGGTTTTATCTTTCACAAGCCCATCCGTCGTCCCGGTCCAATTTCGTTTGATAAGCGGAATGGGTGGAAGGAACTCCATTTGTGCCCTCCCCATTCCTGCAAAAACTACATATTATAAATAAACAAATTTTATTGGAAAGGGAGGGTTGAAAATGATGCAACCACGAAAATCTTTATTCGGCATTTGCTATCCCGGTTACCGTTATTGCGGACCAGGCTGTTCTGGTCCGGGTGCCCCGACAAATCCTGTCGACTATTGCTGCATGCAACACGATTACTGTTACCGAATGTATGGACCATCAAGATTTTGTGATGATCTGTTCCAACAATGTCTTGCCCCTTACCAGCATCCATACTTTGGAAAAATGGCAAAGGATGCCCGATTTTTTTCCCGTGTCATGAGATTGCGCAATATCTTTTTCTAACACCAGTCAAAGGACGTTTTCAAGCGTCTTTTTTTATTCAGTAGAATTTGATTCCTCTTTAGTGTTTGTTCCCTCTAAAAGAATATCCACTAAATAAACGTTAAAAACCGTTTATTTTGGTTGATAAATTTGATTGATTGTAGTATAGTACATTACGTGAAACAAATGACCAATTTTGTCATTTGGTCAGTTTTTGATTAATGGAGGTGAATCCAATGGCGATCGACCGAAAACAATTAATCCTGGAAGCTGCGAAAAAATCCTTCTCCTTATTTGGCTATAAGGCGACAACGATGGATCAGGTGGCGAAACTGGCCAATGTCGGCAAAGGAACCATTTATACATTCTTCAAAAGCAAAGAAGAAATTCTGGATGAAATTGTCACTTCCCTGATCCGGGACATGAAGGCCGAAGCGGAAAACGCCATCGATCCAAATAGCCGCTTTGATGAAAACATCCATCGTGTTCTGATAAGGCTTTTGGAATTCCGGAAATCCCATCAGCTCACGATCAAGCTTTTCCAAGAAGAGAGAGAAATTGGAACAAAAGCGGTTGTGGATGTCATTCAGCGGGTGGAGCAAGCCATCATTGACTACATGAAAGGGATTATTCAGGATGCCATTGACCGTGGTGAAATCAAAGAATGCAATCCGGAAATCACCGCCTTTGTCATGCTGAAAACTTATGTGGCCTTAATATTTGATTGGGAACAACATCACCCGCCTTTGGACAAGGAAGAAATGTCCGATTTGTTTAAATTATATTTCTTTGAAGGATTATCGAAATAACTTTTCATTGAAGGGACTCAATTTCAGGAGGGCCCTACATATTTGCTGCAAAATGACCAAATGAACAAAATAGTCATTACTTCTAGGGGGTAACAATGTGAAAAAATCGTCTTTTTTGGCGGAACTAAAATTCCTTCTTACAAACAAAAAAGTGCTCATTTCGGTGATCGCCGTCGCGCTAGTACCTTTGCTTTATGCCGGAATGTTCATCTGGGCATTCTGGGATCCATATGCCAACTTGAACGACTTGCCTGTTGCGGTCGTCAATGAAGATGAAGGCGCAGAATTCGAAGGCGAAAACTTGCAAATCGGGAAAGAACTCGCCGATAAGCTGGAAGACAGCGATGAGTTTGAATTCCATGTGGTTTCCAAGGAAGAAGGATACAAAGGCCTTGAAAACCGGGATTATTATTTGCTTGTGGAAATTCCGGAAAACTTCTCTGAAAATGCAACAACCATCCTCGATGATGAGCCGAAAAAATTGGAAATCAAATATGTGCCAAATGAAAGCACCAACTTCCTTTCAGCCCAAATCGGAGAATCTGCCATGAAAGAAGTGAAAGCGGAAATCTCCAAAAAAATCATTGAAACTTATGCGGAAACAATGTTTGATTCCATCACGGAATTGGCGGATGGCTTGAATCAGGCAAGTGACGGTGCAAGCCAATTAAAAGATGGGATTGCTAAACTCGATGACGGTTCCAAAACATTAAGTGAAAATCTTGCCACATTGGCATCCAAAATGATCGAGTTCAAAGAAGGCGTGAACACTGCTGCCAACGGTTCCAATTCCATCGCCTCCGGTGCCGGCCAATTGAAAGATGGCCTAAAACAAGTGAATGATAATCTTCCAGCGCTGGTGGATGGAACTTCCCAAGTGAAAAATGGCGTCAAACAAATGAAAGACCAACTGCCAGCTCAAGTGGCGGCGGGAATTTCAGAAAATCTCAAAGGCAGTGTTAAAGACATCAGTGCTGGAATCGACCAATTGGAAACCCAATTGTCCAGCGAATTATCAACTCAATTGACAACCGGAATCGTCAACGGTCTATCCGGCCAATTGGCGGAACAAACGGTTTCAAATCAATCCCAAACATTGGCGCAAATCAAATCCGCCCTTGTGGCAAACGGCTATATGACGGAAGCGCAAGCGGATGCCTTTATGGCGAAAGTCGCAAGCAATTCACCTTCGAAAGAACAAATCGAAGCGCAATATAAAACTTCATTGCAAGCCCAATTGGAGCCTCAAATATCCGAAGGCATCAGCAAAGGGCTCAACCAAGGACTGACGCAATTTGAAACGTCATTGACAAACCAATTGCTTGGTTCAGCTGACGGCATTGAAGAGAAATTGAAAGCCCAAACTGCCCCAGCCTTTGATCAATTGATTGCCGGTCTTGACCAAATCAACTCCGGTGAACAAACATTGCAAAGCGGGGTAAGCAAACTTTACAACGGTTCCGTTGCATTGAACAATGGCGCCAATGAATTGACTGCAGGCATGAACAAACTATCTGACGGTGCCAGCCAGCTTCAAGATGGCGCAGGAAAACTTTCTGACGGTGCAAATCAATTGACATCCGGCGCGGATAAATTATTGGACGGTTCAACAGAACTTGCCGACAAACTCGCTGAAGGCGCTGAAAAAGCAGGCACAGTGAATGCCAACGATGACACTTATGATATGATGGGTGAACCGGTCGTTGTGGATAAAGAACCTGTCAATGAAGTGCCAAACTACGGTACAGGTTTCTCTCCATACTTCATGTCGCTCGGCCTATTCGTCGGAGCATTGATGCTTTCCATCGTCTTTGAATTCAAACGACCAGTGATCCGTCCTAAAAACCCATTCGCCTGGTTCGGAAGCAAATTCGGCGTTGTCGCAATCATCGGTTTGATCCAAGCGTTACTGGTAGATTTCATTCTGTTGGTTGTATTAAAACTTGAGGTTGAGAACTTACCGTTATTCATCTTAACGTCCATAATTGTCAGCTTCGTATTCATGGCGTTGATCCAAATGCTTGTTACATTGTTGGGCGACACTGGCCGATTTATTGCAATCATCGTGTTGATTTTGCAATTGACGACAAGTGCCGGAACGTTCCCGATGGAATTGTTGCCAAACGCCTTGCAACCAATCAACGCATTATTGCCAATGACTTATACAATCCAAGCCTTCAAAGCGGCCATCTCAAGCGGAGATATCTCCTACTTGTGGCACAACAACTTCATCCTATTGGGTTACATGGTGGCCTTTATGTTGCTTACAACCGCCTCTTTGGCCATTTCATTCAAACGTCAGAAAGATGTGGAAATGGTGGCTGCGATGCAGTCTCATGGGGATGAAGAATGATTTCTTGGAAGAGTAAATAAAGATGTTAAAAGAAAAGGATAGATGCACGGGGAGCCTGTGTGTCTATCCTTTTTGTTTGGGGCGTGAAATTGATTTAATCGCTCATTAAAAATGTTTTTGGCAAATAGATTTTTTTAGCGGTTGCTTTACAGCTTAAAACTGGAAAACTTTATCAAAACCAGGAGATTAATGAAGTGTTTTTATAACGGCTTTAGATTACAAAGACTCAAGTATTGTTTTTTACCAGTTGATAATGAGTGTTGTTCCTGACACAATGAAATCGGAGGGATTGCAATGAATCGAAATTTCTTTGTCTACGGCACACTGATGACAGGGTGTTCCAATCATCATGTCATCCCCAAAAATGCAATCGAAAACATTCAAAACGCGGCGATTGAAAATGTGGAACTATATTCACATATCAGCGGCGAATATCCTTGCATGATCGAAGGAAATTCAACGGTGTTCGGAGAAGTCATTACCATTAAAGAACGTCATTTTCAAAAGGCTTTGCAAGCGATGGACCTATTGGAAGATTATGATGAAAATGCACCAACAAGGGATAACCTTTATATTCGTGAAATCAAAGAAGTTGTGTTGGAAACCGGCGAAAGGATTCAAGCCTATGTGTATATGTACAATCCAATACATAAAGGATTAGGAAAGCGAATCCCGGATGGAAACTGGAAAACGTGGCTGGACAAAAAATGGGAGATGTAGCCATTCCTAAAAGAACCTAATGGCAATCCTCTCTCCTATTTTTTTACTGAAAGATTACAACAAATCTTACGTTAATCCCTTCCAAAAGCCGCCATTATGCTTTGATCCCTTAAATCCAATCCCATTCATGCTCTTAAAAAATACCGTTTCAAAAATAAAAGCCACCCTATATTCAATAGAGTGGCTGAACCTGTCATTTTTCCATTGAGAGCTTGTACTTGCTTTCTCCCATTACGCATTTTGCAGCTCTAATTTTGCTTCTTTTTCTCTGACTAATGGAATCACTTTTTCGCCAAATGCTTGAAGATCTTCGTCATAATGCAGGAATCCTGTTAACACGATGTTGACGCCGATTTTCTTCAATTCAATAATGCGGTCTGCAACTTGCTCCGCTGTACCAATCAATCCGGTTTTAAATCCGTCATTGTATTGGATCAAGTCTTCGTATGAAGAATTCGCCCACATACCTTCTTTTTCATTTGTAGATTGGCCGGCATGTTTCACAGAATCTTTAAATCCTAACACAGCTTCGTGATCTGCTTGTTCTACGATATCACGTAAAACTTGCTTTGCCTCTTCCTCCGTATCACGAACGATCACAAAGCCGTTTACCCCAAATTCAATTTGCCCTTTTCCATTTGCTTCACGAAGGGCTTTAACTTCATCGATTTGCTTTTTAATGTCTTCCAATGAACCGCCATTCATGAAGTACACATCTGATACACGTCCTGCCATTTCTTTGGCGGCTTTCGAATTTCCTCCTTGGAAGATTTTTGGCGTTTTTACCGGTTTCGGCTTTAAAGGAGCCTGATTGATTCGATAGAAGTCTCCGCGATAAGTAAATTCTTCCTCTGTCCAAAGACCACGCAATACTTCAATAAACTCTTCCGAACGGCGATAGCGCTCATCATGGTCCAACCAAGGCTCACCGTATGCGTTAAACTCGCCTTTGAACCAACCGCTGACAATGTTGATGGCTGCACGGCCATTACTGATATGATCGATTGTTGAGATAATTTTTGCCATCACACCTGGATGCCATAAGCCAGGTAATACAGCCGTGATCAGATTTAATTTTTCTGTGGAAGCCGCCAACGCGGATGCAAGAGCTGCCGCCTCCAATTGATTTTCAGCACCATAGCTTGCCAAAAACCGGGTTTGGATTAATACATAATCAAATCCAAGCTTTTCGGCGATTTGTGCATAACGTTTATTGTCTTCAAAGGACCATCCCGTTTTTTGCGGGATTTTGGAAATCACTAATCCTCCACTAACATTTGGTGCCCAGTAAGCAAATTGTAAAGACATGTGTATTCCTCCTAATAATTTATTTTTCCTATTGAAATACTAGTGATTATGGTTAAAAAAAATTCGAACCGTTAAAAAGAAGTTGCTGCCATGAACAAACTTTAGTGCTTGATCGATCACATGAACGCCCGGCTTATCAAACAATCAATTGCATACAGAAGCTTCCATATTCATCTAATTACTATTAATTTCTTCAGTTGTTTAATATGCTAAAGGATTGTAATTATCTTAAACAATTTTTCTTAAAATTTCAATATTTCAATTAATTTATTTTTTTAATTTTACTAATAGAGTTAATTTCATAATTCTCACCCCTTGATTTTCAAGGGATTCAAGACAATAAAAAATGGGTACCTCCCCAAATTTCGTTATAATGGTAGGTAACCAAACAAACCATACGAAAGAGGTGAGTACCCTATGACTATTGTAAAACAAATTTCTCTTTTTGACATCCATCAATTATTAGAAATGGAAAGTTCCCATCGTTATGATGCCATTTTTAGTGTGATCGACATTCAGCCTATATTTCAATTGTTTTCTAAAAAGACATTGAAAGGTGCACCACGTGAATTGAATTATGGTGCAATGATTCAATCGCTGATTATACGTATTGTCGAACGTATTCCAACTATCAAGGATTTAGTCAAACGTTTGGTTCATGATCCTTTATTTCGTTTCGACTGTGGATTCCTTGTGTCTGATGTCGTACCATCTGAAAGCTCTTATTCACGCATGATTCAAGTCATTAGTGAATCAGATGTGCTAGAGAAAATGAACGATACACTCATCAAAACAGCGATGTTGGAAGGCTTTCTAAATGATGAACATGTCGCCATCGATGCGAGTCACTTTGAAGCTCGTGATGCTTTCACACCATCAGAAAAGAAAGCACCTA
>NZ_JBHSNQ010000052.1:0-1137 GCF_042655065.1 Ureibacillus suwonensis | reverse complement strand
AAGAGCGTTAGAAACGCTTCCACTTCAATTCCGATATGAGTTGCCGCACCGCCTCCGACTCCGACATGTTTTTTGTCTGACAGTATTTCTGGAGAAGTTCGTAAAGCTCGTCGTCCAAGCGCACGGTAATGCGATATGACTTGGACTTTTCTTCTTTTGGGCGTCCACGTTGGAGCTTTTTGCGTTCGACGCGCAGATCATCATGGACGACAACATCGAGGTATCCGAACCGCTCATAAATGTTTTTATGTTTCTCTACGAATTCTTCCCACATTCGGGGAATTTCTTCAAGAAGCCGGAGGTACTCTTCCTGCAGCCTCTTTGTTTCCTCTGGGGACCGAGGGCGCCGCTTGCCGAATTCCTGAAGGACGAGAACCTGAAAATCGTGCCGCTCATAGCATCTTCCTTCCATCATCGCCATCACCTCTATTTTTTGTCCGACACTATTTGTGTTTATTATACCTCCAGACTTTCACTAATTCAACATTTTTCGTCTGACATAAAATTAAGATACCAGTGCCAATTTTGCCTTTCAAAGCACAAATTAATCGAATCGGCGTTTTTCAGAACAAAAATCGCTGTTTTCGAGCTGAAAGATAATGTTTTNTTGGACTGGGAAGAGGTAAAGCGGTTCGCCTATGCCGGCCAGGCGTTTATCCCTGTCAACGTGGAAAACAAAGGGGATTCGGTCAAACTTTTTTTCAGGAGCGGGGAAACTAAGCTGCTTGACGTGCAATCGAGTCTGTTTTTGAAGCGGCTTCTGACCTTCTTTGGCACAAGCATTTCGATCAACCGCATCGGTATGGGGAGTTGGTGGGGAAAAAGCAGCTCGTTCCCATCGTATTGTCGTATGGCTTTACCATCATTCCGTTTAACGTTCGCGAGCCGGTCGGCCGACAAAGCCGTGTAGGGTGGTTTGTGTCAAGAGAGATTGAGCAGTTCCGGCAAAGATCTCCCCAGTGCACCACGATCCATCTTCTTTCCGGACATCAGATTCCTGTGTTTCATTCCCGCAAGTTCTGCATTGACCAACTCAAAAATGCAAAATGGATTGAGATGTGCTACGGGGAGATTCATGAACCGCATCGCAGGCAATGGATAAACGGCAGCGCAGTTTGTGAAACGGTGGTTATGTAG
>NZ_JBHSNQ010000051.1:0-11441 GCF_042655065.1 Ureibacillus suwonensis | reverse complement strand
GAAACTTTTGGGATGACATTGCACAGTGGCCACCAGTTACACTTGGAGCAGACATTTCAACTTTAGTGAGAGCGATGGAAGAGGGAGAGTTTTAACCCTCTTTCAACTCACTAATCCGATTACCCTAAATTTTAAGTAATAAGTCCAAAATTACCCACAAGGTTTATTTCCATTTCACATCTATTTAACTTTTGTAATTTCCAATAATAAGTAACTGATTAAACAATTATTTATAATATCTCAATTCTTTTATTTCACTATAAAATTTTGCATTAATTCCTGCTTCCCTAATTACCTTCCAATTCTGAATGGATTCTCCCTTTACTCGCATTCGTTCAATCACTTTCCGTATCCTACGTTCACGAAATTCTTCTTCAGTTTCTTTTACACTTTCAATATAAGCTTTTGTTTTTGGTAGCTTGGATAATTGCTGTTCCAACAGCGCCAATTCTCCAGTTTCATCCCCCAGAGCTTTAATTGTAATACGTCTTAATTTTTCCGTTCGTAAAAGTAAATCTGCCGTCGCTTTCTTAACTTTTTTCAAGAGTTCTTTATCACGTTGTTCCCAATCGACTCGTTTATTTATAGCTTTGCGAGATGAGAGCTTAGGAGAATTCATTTCCAACCAGTTACGGTCATAACGATATAGATACGTGTAGACAGCTGGTTGCATTTTTCGTAACTCTGACTTACTTTTATTTGGATACTTCTCTTGCAGTTGCAACCACTCTTGCCTTCTATCTTCAATGCGTTCAAGAATTTTTGGATTTGTTGGTTTAATAGGTGGCGTTACAACAGGTTTCTTGAAACTTATAGCGCTGATTGAGTTCATAATAGTTGGAATATCCTCAACCTTAACTCCTAAAAAACCTAACATTAGCAAATGATGATACGGATGAAACGATTGTCTATGCTTTTGAACCATCAGTCGAACCCACACAGTTGATGTCATGCCTAATTTTTTTAAGAATTCATCAGAATAAAAATGTAATAAATCATCCTGTAATTTCATTTGATCAATACGTACCTGCGAATTGAATTTTCCATAGCCCTTTTGCAATAATAACTTCTGATAAAATTTCGTCCACTCTTGATATGAATAATGCTTTATTGGATTCGACAACAGTTCATCTATTAGCTCTAACAGTAGCATGTATTGCCTTTTCAACGGCTCAGTCACATAGCGAATCTCATTGTATTTACAGTTTTCAGCAGTAGGCAAAATAAAACTGCAACGATCAGACTGGATTAATCTAACAGTGCTTTTCTCTAACAAAACATAGTGCTTGTTACAAATCAGTTGCCCAGGAAGCTGATGCAATCGATTCCAATATCGTTCACCCTGTTCAGCCTCCTCAAAACATAGTGGACAAAAGTGAAAAAACTTATTTTGTGAAACCGAACTCGACATAATGCACGCTGTTGTATATAACTTTTTTCCATCATCACCAATCATTTGATTGAAAATGGATACTGCCTTTTCCTCTGGCAAAAATGCTGTATAAAATGGATATAGTGTATGTTGTTCAATCAACAACTTTTCCGTTAAAGTTGTATGCTTTGGCAATCTGCTAATTAGCTTTTGGATACCGCAGGGCAATATTGGTGTTGCAGTTATCGTGCGCTTACCAAACAAATCTTCCAATGTGTACAAATATGACAAATTTCCTGACCGTAGATGATAACGAGATATTGCACTATATAATAATTCATCCTTATATTGCGTTGGAAATTGAATAATCACAAAGCATCGCACTCCACGTATTCTCGGCGAATCATTCCAATCTCAAGTAAAGCTTCGTAAGCCGTCTTCCCTGCTTGTTTTCCTTGCTTTACAACATCTCGCAAATCTATCGTTTCAACAGCAGACTCTGATGCAATATTAGCTGATGCTAAATAAGCTTTTTTTACAAGTATTGCTACATCATTAAGAGGCTCGTCTTTCAAAACATTCATAACAAGTGGTTTGGCATCGGCTTCGTCGATACCTAATATTTGCAAACGAACAATCGCTTCATTAATCAACTCTTCCTGCTTCTGATGTTTAGCCACGCCATCTTTTAGCGACTGCATCACTTGTTTTTTATCTAATTGAACTTTCTCTCGTTGCATAAAGGTTTCAATATTTGGCAAGAACAAATCATCATATTCAACTAATCGTTTAACATTACCTTCTTTTAGCGCCTTTAGCATCGGTTGCACCATTTTCAACTCTTCATTTGCTACTTTGTTAATAAGCTCTGGCGTTATCTTTTCCTCACCGCTACTTATTGCTCGAAGCTGTACCATCATGAAGAGCTTAATTAATATGTCGCATATTCCTTGTGTATGTTCATAAAACAAAGCGGATAACTCTGGTGTTAATGGCGTTTCAAATCGCGTCCATTGGTATTTAAACAGTCCTCCAATTAGCAAATCCCATATTTCGTCCTTTTGCAGACGGTCCCACAGAATATTACCTGGATTAAAACTTCTCCTTGCTTGTCGGAACTGTAATTGAAGCACTTCTAACGATTTTGGCGTTCCAACCATCACAAGTGGAATATTGACTTGATTGATTAGCGTGGTCATGAAATTTAACATCTCATTCGAACTCTTTTGTTTCATCGATTTTAAGTGCTGAATTTCATCAATGATTAAAACACCAATATGTTTCGAAAGGCTCGCTACAATTGGCATTAGCTGACTTGTCGATAGTCGGCTATTCGCATATCGATCAAAATATTTCGTTCCCATTAATTGATCGAACTGATAAAAGAAATCGTAAATCAGTGTTTTAACAGAACCATCAAATGGTGTTTGTATAAATAAGTACGTGATTTGATACATGTTCAGTGGCTGTTTATTATATTCCACATGCGATATGACTTGCGGATAAAGATTTAAAATCCGTTGCAATGTGCGTGTCTTTCCTACACCCGATGTACCAATAATGCTAATCGTCTGTCCGGTTTGATTAGCAACATTATCGAAGTTTGTCATCTTTAAATTCTTAATATCGTAGAAGCTTGTTGCAAACTCTTTTGACAATGGATTTCTCGACAAGTATCCTGTTCGCAAAACACGATCGATTGATGAATAGATTTCCAAGTGTAAAGGAAATGGCTGAAAATATTGAAAGAGCCGTTGAATATAATGTACACGTTTATATTCATCCAACAAACGCTCTCTTTCATGAAAAGGAGGATACAACATAAGCAACTCAACTAACTGCTCATGCGAATAGATTGGTGGCAATGCTTCAATTAATGGATTATTTTGATATTCAATTAAATCTGTATCAGCTTGATAATTAGCCAACTGTGCAACTGTTCCATTTTTAAGTTTGATAGTCATCATCTAACGCCTCCTTTTGTTTTGCTTGAAATAGCGATAGTTTGTTTTTTTGAATGGGAGTGATATGAAAGACTGGTGGTTCATTGTTTGGTTCATATTTTGAATTAATAAGAAGTTCTTTCTCCATTTTTCTATTGTGGCGAATAGCTTTAATATCTTTTGGTAGAGATGAATCATCTTCAGCTTTCGCTTGTTGCACTATGGCTTCAATTTCCTGTGCCAACTGTATTTGATAATTCAATTCAACATGTTCAAAATCTGCCTGTTGTTGATTACGATTCAATTGTAGTAATCGCACTTCTTCAAGTGTTACGTTTTTATACATCGATTGATATTCCACTAAATGACACACTTCGTAATTTCTTCGATCATGACGTAAATATATTACAGACACATCTTGTGGATCATATTGAATTTTAATTTTGTAACTTCCTTTTATGCGTGCCTGAGAAAACCAATTTTCTTTTAATGCTTGCTTCGAACTATAATACAGCCCAGCAAAGCGAATTCCTTTAGCTGTAACTGTTGCATCACCAGTCGGCAAAACATTGCTTCGAATTTGTTCGGAAGATAACTGAATCAAACGCCCATTCCCTCTACTTAAACCCCATTTAAAAATTTCTATAGGTGTCGGAAAGACATTTTGCTCAATCATAGCTTTGCTTAGAGGATAGCCTTCCAAATAACGATGGTTATAATAAATGATGCAACGTACCAATATTTGCGTATATTGCTGAATGTTTAGCACCGCAAGCTTTCGGTAATCTTTTCCACCTCGCTTGTTGAAATCTTTTTGTACAGCTCCTGGTAAAAACGGTGCTAAATGTTGCTGTAAAATCCCAAAGTACGACTCACAAATACCCTTGAGTTCAGGGCGATACGGACCTATATTACTTAGCTTAATATTTAAGTTTTCTGTAAGGCTTGTTAAAGAGTCAGATATTAACTCACTTCCTCGATCTGCTAAGATAGTATGAGGTATATAATGCATCGGCCAATCTCCCTCACCAATATCCATATTTAAAACACGTTTACAAAAAGCTTGCTTATTATCAAAACAATTTGCTAATGCGACCCTAACAGATTCTCCTGACATATTCATCAACGTAACACTTACACCAACAATCGCTCGGCTAAAAATATCTACTATTAAATAAATAGTCGGTCGCCCAACTACATTGTTTTTGTCTAATGTTGATACTAAATAAATATCGCCAATAGTAGCGTCAATCGCAAATACACCAATGCTTTTGGCATCTTCTGTAGCACTGCCAATAATCGCTCGATAGTTCTTTAAATACTCTCGTTGTCCTTCACGTTTGCGTACTACGTAATCCGCTTTATACCACTTGCGATACCAGTAATAAAATTGATCAAATGTTGGAATTGCATTATCCAGATCCAGCACTTTTACACCCGACTGGAAATCCTTTTTAGAAAAAGACTCTTTCAGCATTTGTTGATACGCATATTTCAATGAAGGCTTTGATTTTATAAAATAGTGTTTTTCTAATGCCCCACGAAAAATCTTCTTCCATTCTTCTGTAACAGGTGCTCGTTTAATCGCTGAATCATAAATAGTTGGTCTGCCAGGTTTCTTTGTAAATGATTTTTCTTGGCTAATAGTTTTACCACAATTCATATAATCTGGGAGAAGACTATTTTTCGTCATCCCCCTTGCCCAATAGCGTTTCAGATATTGACGAACTGTTTTCTTCGTAACACCAAAATCCTCACTTGCTTCTTTTATTAGTTGCGCCCTTAGCTTTGAATCAAAAATAGCAGGTATTACATAAATTGATTGAATAATTGCCCAAGCAAATTCACGTTTTGATAATTCAGCTTCTGTTAGTTCGTGATCTTCAACAGATATTACAAAAGGATCTTGTTCAACAATAACTTTTGTTTCATTTTGCAAACTTTCGATTACTTCCTCCAGCGTCAATTGATAAGGGAAACTGGCTTCATTTATGTTCACAACATAACAGTATTGATCGTCCAGCCAAACAATCCGTTCAATCAAGTTGCTTTCGGAACATTTTAAAAGCATATTAACCGCTAATTGCATCTCGATCACCGCCTACTTTTAGTTGAACGTCATATGTTGAAACACAATCTGTTAAATCAATCGGATTGTTTAGATTCATCGCCAACTGCTTTGTGGCGAGCAAATGTTTAAACAATGTTAGCCCACTGCCTTCAGGTAACTGATACGTTTTTTCTAAACGAGTGAAAGCACGATTAAAACTCATTCCGGGCATTTGAAAAAGCTTGAATAAATCGACTTTCAAATAATGTTGTATTGCATCGATTTCAGGAAAATCAGAAAGGTCGAATGCAGTCATGAACCATCCAATATTCAGTGCCTTTTGTTTATTTATATCTTTCTCAGTCACGATGCCAAAATCGATTTGCTTCTTATTAAAATAGCTGTAAATGATTTGTAACCTATCAATTGTTACTGATTTATCCAATTCAGTTGAACTTTTAATGACACGTGCTTCGTGATATGGCTCGCCCTTAGCATTAATTTTCGTTATATAAAAAGTTGTCGTGAAAATATGAGGCACATTCGTTTTAGCGTTAAATAGCTTCTTTTGTAGCTTCGCATCTAATGGCAAATTCTGTTCATGCAAATCGAGCAATGGATAATGCTCACGAATGTCAACTACGGATCCATCAAACTCTAATAAATAATAGTAATGCAATTGCAAATCGCTCAGCAGATGCATCACACGTTGCGTCTTCTGACTAAAAATGCGAGTAGAACGACCACGTGATTTCACATCCTGCACTTGAAGCCAAGGCTTGTACTCCTTGCCCTCACCTGCACCACGTCCTTCTTGGATAAAACGCTTTAAGGTTGAATCCTTCCATTCTTTAATCATTTATAAACACCTCGCTTACTTTGGGCAAAAAAATAACCACAATTCCATAAAGGCAAATCCCAAAGTTTTTTTTGAGTTTGCACCTCACGAAATTGTGGCACGTTTCATTTGATTCAATTGTTTAATCAATTATTAAAACTTCCTCATAAATTTACTTGTAGATAGATGTTATCTAAGTCTTCCTGCAGAAGCCCTAAATACCTTTTCGTTTCGGCAACAGAGCGATGGTTCAACGCTAAACTAATATAGTCTAACGAAATATTTTGTTTGAAAGCCCAGTAGCCCCATGTTTTTCGCATACCGTGTGTTCCGAATGGTTCAGTGATACCGACCATGTCACATGCTTCATTTAACATCATCGACGCATACTGACGCGTAATTGGCTTATTTTCACCCACTCGGCTAACGAATAAAAACTGATCTTGTGCAGGACTATACTCGGTCATATACTCCTTAATCGCCTTACTTAAATTCGGTGTCACAGGAAATCGTTTATATTTACCAGTTTTCTTTTCATGCAGATCCACATATTCGACAGGCTTTTTGCCAGTCCAAACATCTTCGACCTTTAATCGTAAAATATCACTAATTCGTAAAGCCGATGAAATACCAATCATGAACAACAGATAGTCGCGCTTGTTCTTTCCTCTTAAATAGCCCTTCACTGCTTCTAACTGTTTTTTATCTCGAATAGGGCTAACAACATTCATTGTAATCACCTACCTTCAACTTTACACTTTTAATATAGCAGGCCTGTTTTGGAAAGTTCAAGAAAAAAGCTAAACTCTCAAAATTTCATATTGTTGATTTAACGCGATTTCTTACTTTACTTAATCCGATTTTGGAAAGTACAATTCGTTACACTAAATTAAAAATTTCAAATATCATAGAGTACATCTACAATGCCCAAACTCATTTAGCGCAACACCACATGAATTACATATAGGAATAGTTTTATACTTAGTAGTAATTGAATTTTCTTCATTTTTATCGATATTTGTATCGCCTTTTTCTTTGACATTATTTCCCTTCCCACTAAATACTGGTCTACTTTCGGCAATTTCTGAAGGGAATCTTTCATTTTTAATTTTCCATGCCTTAAGCCAAGTCATAAATACATTTTTTCCATATTCAAAGTTACCAACGATAGTAGTATTTTTATTATTTGTATATTCTACTCTTATTTTTTTGTTTTTAAAAAGTTTTACTATTGTCCCCTTATATATTTGATCTTCAATAATTACATAGACTACAACACCAGGTCCTACATAAATTATTGGCAATAAGTTCCCTCCTACCCAGACTTCATAATACTAAAATTTAACATTAGATTTGGAACATTTCAAATAACATTATAAAGCTTTTTGGAACATAGTTATCATACACCCCGAAAAGTATGATTTTGGGACACCTATCAATATAATATAAAAAACGAACTCACCTCTCATTTTTAACCGTGATACAATAAGCTTACAAAGATGCATCGAGAATATTTCAGTTAAGGAGAAAAAGACATGGGTGATATAAAGCTTTTCAAAATAAAAAACGATACTGTAAAAGAATTAGAAGGTAAATCGCTTGCGATTGAAAAATCACTTCAGCAACTTTTCGAAAAGCATTTAGAAACTTTATTAGGAATTCGGTTTTTAGCTTCTGAATATACAACAGGAAAAAAACATGCTGGTCGCATTGATACGTTAGGTATTGATGAAAAAAATTCACCAATTATCATCGAGTATAAACGCTCAATTAACGAGAATGTCATCAATCAAGGTTTATTCTATTTAGACTGGCTACTGGATCATAAAGCAGAATTTGAATTAATGGTTCTCCGAAAATTTGGAGACGAAGTAGCGAACGCAATTGATTGGAGCAACCCTCGACTTTTATGCATCGCAGGTGGATTTACTAAATACGACGAATATGCCGTTCAACAGATTAATCGAAATATTGAACTTTATCAATATAAGCATTATGAAGATAGCTATATACTGCTTGATTTAATTAATGCCTCTACAGCTCAGACAACAAATAGTATAGAAGATACAACAGTAGCCTCAGCGGTGTCTATGCGCACTACACGTATGAAAACCGTTTCTGATTATTTAGACCAGGCAAATATTAAATTAACAGATCGATTTGAAAAACTGAAAGACCATATGATGTCGCTTAGTGATGATGTGCAAATGAAAACTTTGAAGCACTACATTGCTTTTAAACGCATCAAAAACTTTGCTTGCGTAGAGGTTCACCGTAACATTATAAGGGGCAAACAATCGAATGTAATCAAAATTGAGATTTAATATCCAATAAGTAAATGTGATATGAGGTGAAAACCCTCATATCATTTTTTTCTTTTATAACACAAATGATTGGTTCTTAATCTCACTAAAAGGGATTTTTAAGTATATCAGTTTTGAAAATGAACTCATTTCTCTCAACAAACGATAAAACCATGCATCCAAATCAAAGAAAAAGCATTCGACCGCCTGTTGTGGGTCAAGTGCAAGACCAGAAAATTTACGTTCCCCGTTTATTAGCTTTGCCATAATTCGCTTATTTCCATCGACAGCTACATATTGTTGAGGTACAGCAAAAATTGGAGCAAAGATAGGCAAGGAACTATTTATAATCCTGCTTTTTTCATAAGGTGTGTCTTTATCCAAATAAAATTGGAAACGATTCAATGTAACCTTATGAAGTCTGTTCTTTTCTGCTAAGCGTTTGATTTTTTCTACATCAAAATGAAAATAAAAAGAACCAGCATTCGGTGATGTAAATTCATATAAAAACATCTCATTTCTTTTTTTGAATTGTTTTGGATTAGCCTTAGCACGTTCCAGCATCGGATTTGTGTCAGAATGGCTTTCTATGTATTTTTTAACATCATCATCATATTTAGTAAGAATTGAAAGCCACTTGTCTTTCCACTCTTTTCTGAAAGGCAATTCTCCTAATTGAGAGTTTGCTATAGAAAAGTTCAAAAACTTCTCGTAATCAAATTCATGATATCGAATCGGCTCTATTGCTGTAAATCTATACGCCATCAAATTGCCCTCCTCTTATACATAGATAACGTCACATAAATTTTACCATTTGAATAGCTTTAAAAATAAAACAAGGGGCTGTCCGAAAAGTAGTATTTAATCCCGAAATCTAAAAGAAGCAAACCCAAAGAATGCTGTAAAATCAACATTCTTTGGGTTTTAATTTTGGCGGATTTTCAACTAAAATGGACTTTTTAGACAGCCCCTTCTTACGATCAGTCAAGTATATTTTATTAATTTGTATATGTTTTTATTTTAGTTGTAGTGGTGAGGGGGTACCCCCTCACCACTACAACTAAATTTTGGCATGCCAAAAAGACCTAACGATTTTTAATTTTTTCGAAAGGTCATTTATGGTATAGTGTAGTTAATCGATTATTTAACTTAAGGCAGTTTCATAATCGTATAAAATGCCATGTGTCAGTAACTGAAACGTCACTTTTAAAAATTTATTGATACAGGCGATAATCGCAACCTTATGAGGCTTTCTCTGAGGTTGTGTTTTTAATTTATAATAGTAATCTACAAAATGATTCGGTTTATCTTTCTTCTTCATAATCATGGCACACACCATAAAATATAAAAGCTTTCGCAAGTGTTTGTTACCTCTTTTATTAATACGATCATGATACTGTGTATTCCCCGATTGATAGCGCATAATATCAATTCCCGCATAAGCATTCAATTGTTTAGCATTTTGAAAGCGACGAATATCACCCGTTTCCCCAATTAATCTACAAGCAGTAGAATCACCGATACCAGGGATGGAACGTAAAACCATATACTCTTTTCGATCTTTTGATAAAGTAATCATTTGTTGGACAAGTGCTTCTTTTTTATCCTTTAATTCTGCTATTCGATTTGCGTAATCACGGACTTGTTCACATCGCACATCGGTAGATTGAATCGCTGGATAACTATTTTGAGCAGCTTCTAATAAAGCAATTGCTTTTTTCTCTGCACGTTCTAAAGAAAGGTTCTTTCTTGTATTCGCTTTTAGGCGATTCTTCATGACAGTTTTAGAGTGAGCTAAAACAAGTGTTGGGTGAGGGTATAGTTGTACTATATTTAAAAATAGTGCAG
Source organism: Ureibacillus suwonensis (assembly GCF_042655065.1). Classification (NCBI taxonomy): domain Bacteria; kingdom Bacillati; phylum Bacillota; class Bacilli; order Caryophanales; family Caryophanaceae; genus Ureibacillus; species Ureibacillus suwonensis. The sequence goes on along the minus strand of NZ_JBHSNQ010000051.1, from coordinate 1,087 downwards.
AATTTGGTGTCAGTATTTTTTCTAATTCTGGAAAACTCAATTGTAAAATGGAATGCATACGATTTTTTAATAAAATCATTTCTTCAACAATTTCATCATAATAACGTGTCAATGCACGCATCTGCTCATAATAATCATCTTGGATATAGGTTGGTTCTCTCTCCACTTTAAAATGTGTTTTGGCTAATTCATGAGCATCGCTTATATCGGTTTTATGTCGACGCATCTTCGCCATTTGTAAGTTCGCTTCAAGGGGATTCATCCGACAATATGCATAACCGTAATCTTTTAAAAATGCTTCAATCGGTTTTGAATAAACACCTGTTGCTTCAAATACAATGTCTGGTGCTTAGTCATCAAGTGATGTAATATCTACTATTCGCTTATGCAATTGTTCAAAATCTCTTCGTGTATGATTGATTTCACCTTCATATTTGCACTGACGATAACTATCATAGATCGTTACTGTACTCTTTCCTTTACTAACATCTAAACCAATAACATGTTTCATTCCATTACTCCTTCTTTGCCAATTCATAGAAGTCTTCACATTACCTTATCGATTCCACTTTCTTATACACGATCTCTATGGACCCAATATACTAAACCGATTCGCATAAGGGTGTGAAGTTAGCCAGTTTTTAATACGGATTCAAAGATCCCCTGAGACTGGTCGACTTTTCTTCACTTACAAATGCTGAATTAAGCATGTACAAAAACGCTCGTTTAAAGATGTACATTTTTGATTTCCCCTGTATATTACAACTTTACATGGAGTGGCGGGTATGATAGCCTTGGTTGGCTTGCCAGCCCTTGTTACTGCTGGCTTTTTAGCGGCATAATCATGCCCGCAGAGGCTCCGTGTCAAGTTGTAATTATGCACTAACTTGTATAGAGAGCCGTATAACGGTCAAAAGTGTACATACTTATATAAGCAAAAATGTACATTTTGATACAGACATTGTAAGCCCGAAATCAAACAACGCCTATAAATCAATGACACCTCCCTGTAAGATGAAAGTAACAATTACAGAGGAGGTGTTCTTTTTTTGACAACGGAAAAACTCAATATCGTGCCTGTAAAATT
>NZ_JBHSNQ010000050.1:0-9042 GCF_042655065.1 Ureibacillus suwonensis | reverse complement strand
CTCCAGCTTCCTTCAGATTCCGCGTCACCACGGACACCCTTGCTCTTGGCTAACCTCTACTTCTGTCTTCGGGGTTCGGGACTTACACCCTATAGTTCATGTACATGCCGGGCGCACAAAAACACCATTTTCTCCCGGGAGAAAATGGTGTTTTTTATCTTTTATCCCAGCCTCTTTCTTACGATCAGTCAAGTATATTTTATTAATTTGTATATGTTTTTATTTTAGTTGTAGTTGTGAGGGGGTACCCCCTCACAACTACAACTAAATTTTGGCATGCCAAAAAGACCTAACGATTTTTAATTTTTTCGAAAGGTCATTTATGGTATAGTGTAGTTAATCGATTATTTAACTTAAGGCAGTTTCATAATCGTATAAAATGCCATGTGTCAGTAACTGGAACGTCACTTTTAAAAATTTATTGATACAGGCGATAATCGCAACCTTATGAGGCTTTCTCTGAGGTTGTGTTTTTAATTTATAATAGTAATCTACAAAATGATTCGGTTTATCTTTCTTCTTCATAATCATGGCACACACCATAAAATATAAAAGCTTTCGCAAGTGTTTGTTACCTCTTTTATTAATACGATCATGATACTGTGTATTCCCCGATTGATAGCGCATAATATCAATTCCCGCATAAGCATTCAATTGTTTAGCATTTTGAAAGCGACGAATATCACCCATTTCCCCAATTAATCTACAAGCAGTAGAATCACCGATACCAGGGATGGAACGTAAAACAATATACTCTTTTCGATCTTTTGATAAAGTAATCATTTGTTGGACAAGTGCTTCTTTTTTATCCTTTAATTCTGCTATTCGATTTGCGTAATCACGGACTTGTTCACATCGCACATCGGTAGATTTAATCGCTGGATAACTATTTTGAGCAGCTTCTAATAAAGCAATTGCTTTTTTCTCTGCACGTTCTAAAGAAAGGTTCTTTCTTGTATTCGCTTTTAGGCGATTCTTCATGACAGTTTTAGAGTGAGCTAAAACAAGTGTTGGGTGAGGGTATAGTTGTACTATATTTAAAAATAGTGCAGAATTTGGTGTCAGTATTTTTTCTAATTCTGGAAAACTCAATTGTAAAATGGAATGCATACGATTTTTTAATAAAATCATTTCTTCATCAATTTCATCATCATAACGTGTCAATGCACGCATCTGCTCATAATAATCATCTTGGATATAGGTTGGTTCTCTCTCCATTTTAAAATGTGTTTTGGCTAATTCATGAGCATCGCTTATATCGGTTTTATGTCGACGCATCTTCGCCATTTGTCAGTTCGCTTCAAGGGGATAATATGCATAACCGTAATCTTTTAAAAATGCTTCAATCGGTTTTGAATAAACACCTGTTGCTTCAAATACAATGTCTGGTGCTTGGTCATCAAGTGATGTAATATCTACTATTCGCTTATGTAATTGTTCAAAATCTCTTCGTATATGATTGATTTCACCTTCATATTTGCACTGACGATAACTATCATAGATCGTTACTGTACTCTTTCCTTTACTAACATCTAATCCAATAACATGTTTCATTCCATTACTCCTTCTTTGCCAATTCATAGAAGTCTTCACCTTACCTTATCGATTCCACTTTCTTATACACGATCTCTATGGACCCAACATACTAAACTGATTCGCATAAGGGTGTGAAGTTAGCCAGTTTTTAATACGGATTCAAAGATCCCTGAGGCTGGTCGACTTTTCTAAAAAATAGTAGCACAAACCTTGGCCTTGGTTTGTACTACTAATCTTAGTATGTTTTTAAGTGCACCTTTGTGGAAGCATAAAAGTACAAGTCCTAATTTTCAGCTAAGATTAAGATTTAACTTTGACGTTTCGCTTTTTTCTTCAATGCCCCCTACAAAACGGAATGCTCTGCTTATTACATGTGGAACAATCGATGCATGATTTTCTTCTGACCCGACATATACATCCAATTTATTAATTCTTTCCTTCAACAGATGATACATCACTTTCACATCATCAATAATCATCGTTTCCTGTTCTCCAACGGCAAGAAACACACCTGGAGCTGCCGGAAACTTTCTTTCCCTTACCTTTTTCAATAATTCTTGGCCGTTCCACCAAAGGGATGGACTAATTGCAATCAATTCTTGGAAACTTTCTGGATGATGCAATAGCGTCCACAATACATAGTAACCGCTTAAAGAATGGCCAAATAACACTTCCTTATTGGGAACAAACGAAAGATACTTATAAATAAACGGTTTACATTCCTTTTCCAGAAACTCATGAAATTTATCTGCACCTCCTACAGCCGGAGGAAGTTTATCTTTCATACGTTCAGGATAAATATAGCTTTCTGCTGGACCTGTAAAATCCAAAAATCGCCTTTCTCTAATATCATCCGCTTGGTGGCAAATACCTACCACAACCGCCTTTTCCACTTTCGTTTTTAAAGTGTTTAATGACTGGAGGCGGATAGTATCTCTCGCAAAATAAAAATAAAATGAACCATCCAATATATAATAAACCGGTGTATGCTCATCGATGTGCTCTGGAATAAACAGTTCAAGGTTATATTCATATTCTATATACTTTGAAAAAATTTTCAATGATAATTCTCCCTTCGATTATAATCGATATAAAAACGTCAATTGAAAATCATTCTCATTTAAACTATAATATGTTTATGCAATCGAATGTACATGTAGGGGGAAAATCAATGAATAATAGTCTAATTGGAAAATTATCTCGCTCCTATTATTCCAATCATTTAATTGTCCACAATGTGGCTCGATTTGAAATCAAACAAGAAGGAAAGATTCATGAATATAAAACAATCACTTCGGCTTTTATGTTTCCTATAAAAGGGGAAGCAAAAATACATGTGGATCAAAATGAATTTCATTGTACACCTGGAAAAATGATATACATTCCGTTCGCATCCCATCTAAAATTTACTATTTTAAGCAAAGAACCTTATAAATATATCAATATTTTTCATCAATATCTTGAAAGAATGAATTTTGAAATCGATATATCTAAACATTCCAGCGAAGTATTTCAACTATTATTTGATTTGGTTGAGCTTTCAAATAATGGGCAAAATCATCAGTTCCAAAACAACGAACTCTTAAAAAAATTGTTCAGCTTTCTGGAAAATTGCCATTCATCCATCAAATCTTATGAAAATACTATTGTGAACAAAATTATCGAGTACTTGAAACAACATTACGATGAACCGATTGATTTAAGAACGTTAGCAAAATTAGTGAATAAAAAGGAAACCCAAGTATCTTACCTTTTCAAAAAATTTACAAACAAATGTCCCATCGAATACCTGATCGACTATCGCATCGAGAAAGCGACAGAACTGATCCAAACGACTGACCTTTTGATCAGCGATATTGGAAAAATGGTAGGTTATCAGGACCCCTTCTACTTTAGCCGGCTATACAAAAAGCGCACTGGTATTGCTCCGGCGTCTCTGCGAAAAAGAAAATAGGGATGGATAGATAAACAGATGAACCATCCCTAATCCACACATCTTATTTTCCGTAAATTTCGTTTGCCAACATTTCTAACGTGTCAAAAATCCGAGTACCATAATCCATGAAATCATCATACGTTGTTTCATAAATGCGTTTTTCTTTAATAGCACTTACATTTTGGATTAATGGTTCACTATATAATGTTTCAATTGCATTTTTATCAAATTCCGCATTGCGGTCCGCTTTGATATAAATGATCACATCCGGATTCATACTAATTAAAGATTCGTAAGTTAAATCCCCGACACTGCCCTCAACTGCAGGTACAAGATTTAAAGTGTCCAATAAATCTCTTTGTAGTCCTTCAGAAGAATTGAACACGCTGAATGTTCCTGTTTTTGAATCGAAACGAACCATTGTAATTGCCGTCAATTTTTTATCGGATTTCATATTATTCACTTTATCAACGATTTTTTGATAGCGATTTTCCAATTCTGTTGCATATTCTTCTGCACGATCGTTGACATTGAAAATTTTTCCTAATGTTCGTACATCATCAATTACAGCCGTCAATTTTGGATTCAGTTTAATGTGGCTTGCTGTTTGAGTATATACATTGATTCCCAAATCATTTAATGTTTGAATAGTTCCCAAGCGTTCATCCGTAAACATCATAGAACGACCGACAACGATATCCGGCTCTTGGCCAACAATAACTTCTCTTGATACTTTCATTTTGTCTCCTAAACTGTGTAAGCTGGCAAAGTCTTCTGCATATTTCCCTGTGATTTTATTATCCGGTTCCAAAATGCCGACAATTTTATCCTTTAAACCTAATTCCAATAACATTTCTGTAGAAGATGGATTATTTGTGATCACACGTTCAGGTGCTTTTTCGAACGTTTGAACATATTCATTGCCATCTTGGTCATAAATTTTCACTTCTAATGGATAAACCGTTTCATTGGATTTTGTTTCGCTGGCAGTTTCTTCTTTTTTGGAACTATCATTGGCAGTTTCTTGTTCCTCCTGGTTGCAAGCCACTAAAAATAATGAAATCAAGAATATTAATAGGAATACAAGGAATTTTTTCATTTTTTTATACCTCCATTAGTACTTGATTTATTGGTTTGTAATAGCTGATGCATAGATTGTTGGTTGTCGGATCGCGGAAAACTTCGCAATCCACTTCGTAAATTTCCTTGATGATTTCCTTTGTAATCACTTCTTCCGGTTTACCGTGGCAGACAATTTGTCCTTTATGAAGGAAATAAACATAGTCGCAAAACTGTGCTGCCAATTGTAAATCGTGTAAAGCAGACAGAACGTTGATATTTAAACTTTTAATAATATTTAAGATTTCCAGCTGATATTTAATATCCAAATGGTTGCTCGGTTCGTCCAAAATCATTAATGATGGACATTGGGCAATTGCCCGTGCTAAAGCAACTCTCTGTTTTTCGCCGCCTGATAGTTTCAAAATATTGCGTTCCCGGTACTCCAATAGCCCGGTTTTGCGCAAAGCATCTTCAACAATTTCAAGATCCCTTTGATTTTCCTTTTCCAGCAATCTTTTATGAGGGATTCTGCCCATCATTACAACTTCTTCAACAGTCATATCAAAACTATTGCTTTGAAATTGCGAAACAACCGACATATTTTGCGCAATTTTTTTCGCAGGAATTTGATCAATGGATAAATCATCTAAATAAATAGTTCCTCTTGTCGGTTCCAGCACCCGATAAATGGCTTTCAATAATGTCGACTTTCCGCTGCCATTCGGTCCAAGCAGGGCAACAAAAGAGTTTTGAAATACGCTTAAATCAATGCCATGGACGATTTTTTTCGTACCGATATTGATTTCAACACCTTCTAAATGCAAATCCATAAGCTTCCCTCATTCATTTTGAAAAGTTATAGTTTTTCTTGATCATGATATAGGCAAAAAACGGTGCACCAACGAGAGCAGTAAAAATTCCAATCGGAAGTTCAACATTATCAATAATCGTCCGTGCAATGGCATCTACCACCATCAAAAAGATTGCTCCAAGCAATATGGATACCGGAATCAGCCGTTTATGATTCGCTCCGACAATCGCTCTGGAGATATGGGGAATAATCAATCCGACAAAGCCGATAATGCCGCTGATGGATACTAAAATTCCCGTAAGAAGCGCAACGATTACTAAGTACAATTTTCGATAAAAAAGAATGTTGATCCCTAAGGTGATGGCTGTTTCATCTCCTTGAAGCATTGCATTTAACGGTCGATATTGAGTCAGAAAGAAAATTACAATGATTAACACACTACAGAGTGGCAATAACAAACTATCCCATTTTGAACTTGCAAGTGACCCCATCGTCCAATATGTAATCCGTGCAATCGTATTATCTGTACCTGACATTGCGATAATGAAGTTTGCGCATGCAGTACATGCAGCGTTAATAATGGTCCCAGATAAAATTAATTTCGTTGTTGTCATCTTGCTTTTATAAGAGGCCAAAAACAACACTACGATTGCTGCAAAAAGAGCACCAAAAAATGCAACGAGGGTAAGTCCCATATTGCTAATAATGCCAATGAGACTTCCACCTAAAATGATGAATATTGTTGCACCTAAATAGGCACCTGATGAAATGCCCAATAAGTAGGGATCAGCGAGAGGGTTTTGAACAATTGCCTGCATCACCACTCCACATAATGCCAATCCCGCTCCAATGACAAGCCCCATCAACACTCGTGGCAATCGAATTTGCCAAATGACACCTGAATATGTAGCATCCGATGTTGGATTTAACTGAAAAATTTGTTCGAGTAAAATGGTAAAGGTTTCAACAAGGGGAATATGAAGCGTTCCAACACTGACACAGACCCCTAACGTGAAGATTAATAGGAAGATTAGTATGACAACAAAAGATGGAAACTTTATTTTCTCTAGCATTCTGTATACTCCTTCTAGCTAAAAACTAAATCAGTTTTTGAATTAGTTCCCGATTTCGTTTATAGAAGACCTCATTATGCGAAGATACCATGCCAATAGCTTCTGCATCCGGTTGAACAAACACTTTAGCCTTATTCACTGCGTTGATTGCATCTTGAAATGCACCAGCAATCATGTGAACTTTTCCTTCATAATCAACTGCATCCCCCACTGCATAAAGCCCTGGGATGTTCGTTTCACAATATATATTCGCTTTAATATAGTGCTCATTTGCGAATTCAATCTGTAATGGACTATTTTCAAGTAACGTTTTTTCTCTTACATATCCATGATTCACAACCACTTCATCTACATTTAAATAAGTAATTTCTCCTGTCTGATTATTCGTTAATTCCACTTGCTCAATGGACATACGATCTTGGCTTGGAATTAATTTTGTAATTTCTGTATAAAAATGACATTCAACCGAGCTGTTCAATAATTGTGATACTTGTGCTTCATGGGCATTCAATTGACCTTTTCTATATGTTAAATAAACTTTTTTCGCAATCGGCTCCAACTCATTGCACCAATCAACTGCTGTATGTCCTCCACCTGAAACGATTACAATCTTATCTTTAAATTTTTTTAAAGATTTAATTGTATAATTTAAATTGGAACTATAAAATTTAGAAGCCCCTTCCACTTCAAGCTTCTGAGGGTTGATTATGCCACCTCCAATTGCTACGATTACCGTTTTTGAAAAATGAGTATGTCCTTTATCTGTTTTTATTTCGAATATACCTTCTTCATTTTTAGAAATTTCCGTTGCTTTTTCTCCTATCACAACAGTTGGATCAAAAGTCGTTGCTTGTTCTATCAATTGTTGAATTAATTTCTCACCTGTAATTGGCGTTAATGCACCAACATCCCAAATTAGTTTTTCAGGATAAACATTTATTTTACCCCCTAAGTAGTTTTGGGATTCAATGATTTTCGTTTTCATTTCTCTTAAACCGCAGTAAAATGCGGAAAATAAACCACTAGGCCCTCCCCCAATAATTGTCACATCATATAAATTGTGTGTTTCCATTATGAATCCTCCTGGTTGAAATCAAAAGATGATAATGATTATCAATTTCGTTCAGAATTTTATCACACAAAAATGAACTTTTGAATGGATAATTTAAGAGGAAATGGACAAAATTAAAAAGTTTTCCCCATAATAAATAAGCAAGCCTTAGAAATATATCTATGAATTTCCGAGTTCTTGCTTATTTTTTGCATTATTCAATTGTTAATTCCTCTTTTGTATAATAATGAACTATTTTTTCAACAGGTCACTACCCAAAAATTTTTCAAGACAATGTCCGCTTCAATACGAGTTGTCCGCAATAAAATAGCTGAATCTTTATTGATTCAGCCAATTAATAGAATATATTATTCTTTTCCGTTTTGGTCTCTCTTCGTCAAATAATTGGCTTTGTGGAATAAATCCTTTACGATCGCAGCTGCTCCTGCTACTAACACCCCTTGAATCACCGCTTCAATAATGAAGCCATAATAACCTATACAAAATGCAATTCCGAGAACAACTTGTACCCAAGGAGTGACCCATGGCGGAACTTTTGGCGTTCGATTCAAAAACAATCCAAGTAGATAAAGCACTGGAATGATGATAACTGATTCAGGGTATATATAATTTTCTAATATAATAACATCCATCTTCCATCCCTCTTTGTATTGAAAATTAATAGAGTAAAACCTCTAAAGTATTCCTATTATCATTTTATGTGTAGGACAAAAAAACAGTTTAGGAAGATTCACTACTTACGAACCAGTATATAGAAAAAATTATAAATTCATTAGAAGGATGAAAGTTTTGAATTAATTTTTTTGGTTGAAGGGCAGCTGCTACAGATGCAGGAATTACTTCTTATCGTGCACTCTTTTCCATCGGACAAGCTAAAGAAGGGACAAAATTAGGTATTATCGGAGTGGGGGCTTGGTCAATTTGCACTTCAAATGGCGTTAATTAAAGGATGTGAAGTATATGCAACTGATATTTCTCCAGAAGCACGTTTTGCTACAGGAAAAATGTCTCCAAAGTTAATTACAATCCCATTCGAAGAGATCGATAAAAGCTTAGAAAAATTAAAAAATCATGAAGTAAAAGGTCGCTTAGTAGCTGTATTTGATTAAGATTAAAAAAACTTGTTAAAGAATTTATATCAGGTTTCTTATAGTTTGAAACCTGATATTTTCATTTCTTATGATACAGATATTTTATTAAAAAATTGACTACATTCCATACATTTTTATTTAATACAATAATACTAATTTATAATACAGATTATCCAAAATTTTCATATTTTTCCTTAAAGTTAGTCTAATTTGCTGATATAATAGAATTACAATTTATGATACATCTATCTAAACTCATTCAAAGTATAGCTGCTAAAAGGGGTATTTTAAAATACATAAGTAAATTACAAAGGGGATTATGCAAGGATATATATGGTAGTGTCAAAAAATCTATGAAAACTTAGTTTTGGAGGGATGTGATCTAGCGAAACTAGAGGAAATGCCGCCGCAATCGCTCTTGACAAACACGTCAATGGTTTGATTTCGAACCAACAAGGGCG
>NZ_JBHSNQ010000049.1:0-13259 GCF_042655065.1 Ureibacillus suwonensis | reverse complement strand
TTTTGCCTCCAGCTTCCTTCAGATTCCGCGTCACCACGGACACCCTTTCGTTGAGCTAACCTCTACTTCTGTCTTCGGGGTTCGGGACTTACACCCTATAGTTCATGTACATGCCGGGCGCACAAAAAGAAGAATTTGAAATGACTCAAATTCTTCTTTTTCCATCTTGAAGCCAGGTCACGTCCCAGCCCCTTTTAAATTTTCACAGCCTCTGATTAATTTAAAACAACTGTTTCGCTGAACAAAATGCCAAAATATCGATATCGGATATGTACATTGTGAATATCTTCATCATGGCTTACTTTAAGGCTGTATTTGGTTGATGATTCCCCTGGATTTGTACCTTTTGGAATGGAAACCTCATCAATCTCTTTTAATTCGGCATCTTCCCCCGCTTCCGGATCTTCATCTACGGCCGCTGCAAAATCTTTCAAAGATTTGCCCACTTGAATTTTCGCATCTTTCGGAACTGCATGATTATTTATTTGTACACTGTCCACTTTTAAATCTCTAAAGCCTTTGTTCCCTAATTCGATAACAACCGAATCATGATTTTCGCCGATTTCAATGTCACCGGTAGTCAAAGGGGGCGCCGACTTCAAATAGATGAAGAATCCTCCCGCCAAAACCACAAATATTAGCGCAACAAGCAGTAATTTTTTCAATGCGATCATCCTTTTGTAGTAATTATCGTACTGATCATGCCTATTTTAGTTTATACCACCTTCAAACAAAATTGTAGAATGGAAAAGTTAAAACTCTGTGAAAACTCATTAGGTTGGTTCAGATGCGCCGATCTTTTCAACTCATTGGATGAATATGGCCGTTTCTCCAATCTTAAATTCTTTGCGTTTCTCCTTTCCATCTTCCGTCCATGTCACAATAAACATGCCTTCATTCAACAAATCAATCAGTTCATCTTCAGAAATTTCCCCCATATAAAGGACGATTTCCTGTTTTGCCGTATATTCCTTTCGCTTTGTATCATCATATTCAAAACCTTCGCCCGACCAATATACATCCGTAGTCAACAGTTGGCTGAACGGCTCGGTCAATTCCGTTTGAATATTTTCTACCCCGTCCGAATATTTAAATTTAAATGTAAAAAGCAGGTTCCGGAAATTTTTTTGTTCCGGATGGTCCACATATTCCAATGCCCCCAATGTTTGGTAAGTTTCGTCATCGATCGGCCTGATTTCCGTGCGGACCTCCATATCCGAATGGAGCATGTAATAAAGATACCCTGCAAAAAAAAGAATGAGAAAAAGCAACAACGAAACGATTAATGCAATCATTTTCTTTTTCAATTTTCAACACCCTCTCCTGCAATTGAACTTTCCATCATGATATTGTTATATATGTTTCTCGTTTAAAGATTAATTTCCTTTTATTTGTAAAATTTTTTTATATCAACGATTCATTTCATTCTCAGTATCCCAATAAAACAAATATTTACTCTTCATCTGTACGTAAACCTTTCCGCCGCAATTTGACACAATCCGATGGACTCTATATGATCGATTTAGATGATCAGAAAGGTGACGGTACAAATGAAACCACCATTGACGAAAGAAGAACGCGAATCCCTATACCCTTATGCAACCCAAGAACAGCTTGATTTCCTAATGAAACATGTCAAACAAGGTTTTCGCACAAAGTTTTTTAATCTGATGGCAGAGAAAAAAGTGACGCTCGTCCGTTCACAAGATATTTCACTGGAGGAAATTGAAAAAGACGCCAGCCATTGGATTCTCGATCATTACATTGATCACGGCAAAGGCAACTACCTTGGAAGATGCGCCTGCAATAGAAAATTGAGACGCATTTTTACAGTGAAACATGAAATCACCGGAAAAACCATCGATTATGGCGAAGAACATTTCATGCAATTTTTAAGCATCGACAAAGACATTTTAAGAGATCTTATTAAAGATTTTTCTCTCATCAATTTGGAAATGGATGAATTGCTGATCAAAATAAAAGAAAACCGCTATGGTTATGAATTACTGGAAACCACCTTCCACGGGATGGATTTGCCTGAAGATATCCAGGCGCACATCCATGCAAATGTTCCTTTGTTGGATCGGCAAATCGAGCGTTTATATCGGAAACTGAGAAAAATGGAAAAAGAGATGCGGAAAGCGCAAGAAGAGGCGTTAATGAAGGCTTTCATCGAAGAAAAAAATCATATGCTTGAACAATTGGAACAAGAAAGAAAAAAATTGGAAGAAATAGTGGAGCGGGTGCGCCGTTCACTTCCGCCCAATGCAACGAAAGAAATGATCGCTTATCAGCTGGTGCTAAATGGAATCCACAGCACCGTTGAAATCTGCCATATATTAATCGATTACTTCGGCCAAGATGGCACCCTATCCGCAGGCATACATAAAAGACCAAGAATTTTGCCATCTATTCTTCAGTATTTTCTCGAACAAACGGAAAAAGGCCATTTAATTTTAGTTGAAAAATTGGGTGTGACCGATTGCATATTCAAACCGAATGATGATCTATTCAACATCGAATTGGAAATGGAAGAAAATGATGAGGCCAATCAAGAGGAAGAACAGCTGTCTTTGTTTTTTTGACGTGTCATCTCAAGGGGGCGTCTGAAAAAACATTTGGGTCGACCCGCCCCCTTGTGGCTGTTGCGCGTGGTTAGCCACAGATAAATCTATTACAATCGCTGAAAATACATTGGACATGGGTGGAGCCTTTGATGCGGCCACCGCGGGAGCAAAAATCTTAAAAAAATATCAGAAGTGAGGGCTGCCATGAAAATTATTACTTTCCGGACAGTCCCCTTTCTCTCTACTGAAAAAGTTATTTTTTACAATTAAGGTAGAGGTCAATAGGTAAAGAATACTTCCTTCAGCAAACAATGATTACATTCATCGTTTAAGAAATACCGGAAAGAAAAGTGGCAACCGGATTGTTGCCCTTCAAAAATATTAGATGGCGAATACGAGTTATTATTTAATCAAGTTTTTTAGAAAACATTGTCAACGTTGGTATAGTAATTAATGAAATCATCCGGGACAATTGTTGCTGAAAAAAATATTCTTTACGCTATACCTAAATTATCTATCAATTTTTTGATAATGAAAATACTGAAAACATAATTAACGATTTTTCTGACAAAACCTTCTCATACTAAGGACTTAGTAAGAAATTTTCGCAATATTTTATCCACAAGTATCTTATAGTAAAATAATCACTGATTCATTCAATCAAAGCCCATTTATTATTACTTTCAGCCCTTCCAATTTTCCTATCCCCACCAATGGCGTCAATTGCATCACCCGCGCATCCGGTTCCAACCGGCAATTGACTATTCGATCGTTTTTATCTCAACCAGTTTTTTTCCACAGCCTGTCTATCATAAAAGTACAGTCTGCAAAAAATGGGGAAATCCCCATTCAGGAACATGTTCCCTTTCCTGATGGGGAGCATCATTCAATTGGATCTTTCATCAAATTTTATGATTTGTCATTGGTTTTACGGTTTCGGATATTGGCGACATGGTGGTCAAATTCTCTCGCCAATTCTTCCGCCCTTTTTCTACGATTTTCCTTTTGGCTTCCTTTGTTAAAGTTCATTTTATGTTTTCTTTTCATCATTTTCACCTCCGTTGTCTTAGTTTGTACAACTTCAGTGAAAATGCTAATGCCACTATCTAGGCACATCTTCATTAATTGACAAAAAAAGAATGGGGAATCGCCGCTTCAACCTTCATAAAATGCATGCTTTGATTACTTTCGATTGTTATCCATACGGGCCATTAAATCCTTTTCTTTTTATATTTTTCAGCATACATCATTCTGTCGGCTTCTTTGAAAGTTTTTTTCATGTAACCAATTGAATGGGGTGAAAACGCCCATCCCATCGACAATTCAATCGGCAAATTCACATGGGTCCGGTTATATTCATCAATGGTTTTACGGATTTTTGTAAATATGGTTTTCACATTGCTCTCGGTTGTATTTTCGATTAAAATGACAAACTCGTCCCCGCCGTATCTGGCAACGGTTTCGGATTGAAGCGAATTTTTCAATAAATTCCCCATTTGTATCAACAATTTATCACCATATGTATGACCAAGCGAATCATTAATATGTTTCAAATTATCCAAATCGCAAATAATAATACCGATGGGCCTGTCATCCCTCGTATTTAATTTTTCCTCCTGTTTTTCATAATAATTCCGGTTAAAGAGACTGGTTAAACTATCGTAAAAACTGAGTTCCTTCAGCTTCTTTTCAAGCGCTATCCGATCGGAAACATCCCGGCTAAATCCGGCAATCTTTTCCAACTTCCCCTTATGATTATAAAAAGGGATGACCCGGTCTTCACACCAAATATATTGGCCGTTTTTTTTCATATATCTTGCTTGAAACGGTTCACTGAAATTGGTGGTGCCGGTTATTTTTTTTAATTGGACATGCAGGTCTTCAGGGTGCACGATTTTAAATGGAAGGTCAGGATCGTGGTAAAAATCTTCCAAAGAATATCCTGTTTCCCGCTCCATGGCACTGTTGACATATAAAAATTTTCTTTCCGGAAGGATTTGATACATATAAACGACATCATCCGTATTTTCCAATATCATTCGAAACCGTTTTTCTGATTCTTCAATCTGTTTATATTTCGTAATGTCAATGAGTGACATTTTAGCCCCTCCAATTGCATCAGGAACAACGAATACATCAAAGGTGCGGACATTTCCCTTTTTCCCACGCAGTTGGATTTCAATTATTCCTCTGAATTGAAGAAGGTTTTCATGAAAATCGACTGTATATTGATAAAAGTTGGAACCAATCATTTCATCTTGTTCATACCCTAATAAGTCGGAACAATTTTCACTAATGTTTGTGATGGTGTGAAGTTGATCAATCTCCATGAAAAGTTCTCTGCTTATATCCTGCTTCATGATATCCACATACATTCGTCCTTTATTTAATTTTTAAATTATCAATAATGATATATATTTTTTTATTATAGTACAAACAATCTACCATTTATATGATATAAATCACATAACTGCAAATATTTACAATAAACAAAAATAACCCTTTTCCTAAAGGGTTATTATTTTAAAATAATAAAATCTTTTGCGATTAAGTAAAAAATTTTATGGGGTCATACTTACTTCTTTGGTCCTCGGCTTTTCCATTTTTTCTTTGCTGCCTGTTTTTTGGACGATGAATAAAATACAAACACAGCTTGCAGCGACTAAAGTGCCGTCCAACAACAGCGGCGCGCTCCAGCCATTCGTAGAATCTCTCAACACCCCTGACACAACCGGGGAAAGTAATGCGCCAAATTCCGCAATTAAATTCCACAAACCAAAAGCGGATCCGCGATGTTCAACCGGCGCCAAATCGGAGACAAAAGCATGTTGAATCGATTGTACGGCAAAAAACAAAATGCCTGAAATGAACAAGATGAGGGACATAACGACCAAATTGGAAGCACCGCTCATTAAATAAAAAGCGAACAGGAAAACGGATAATGCAAAAAATACAGTTAAAACCAGTAAGACATTGCGGCGCCCATTTTCCGAATGGGACACTCTATCCGAAATCAATCCGCCTAATGGGAAACCGATTAAGCCGGCAATGGCATTAAATGATGCGACGAGGGCAGCAGTAAGGAGCGTCCCTCCTCCAAATTCCTGTACGATGGAAACGGACCAGAAACTGTAAAACCATAAATGCCACATGATGGGAATCGCTGATAGATAAAGTAAAAACAAATTCCGATTTTTTAGTACAGGACGCACTTCTTTCTTGGACTGATAAATATAGACGACAAATAAAATGGAGAATACCGTAAAAATGGCCGCCATCATTCCTTCGGATAATCCCAGATTATTCGTCACAATAAAAACCGTTAAAATAATGGCCAAAAAGAGCAGGGAATAACTTCCCAATCCTTTGACCGACTTTATCAATCCACCCGGTTTCGATTTTTCGTCGATATTGTTTGGAATCCCTTTCAGCATAATCAATCCAAACAATATCGTAAGGGCCCCTAAAATTAAGAATGGTGATTTCCAAGCATCCGTTCCCAAAAACGGTGCAGCCCATTCAATTAAATAAATCGTTCCAACCAATCCAAGGGTCAAACCTACAGATAGGCCGCCCATGACAATGCCCATGCCAAGCCCCACCTTTTTCGGAGGAGTCACTTGGGCAATCAGTGAACGGTCATTCGAATAAAACGCCCCTTCACCTAATCCTGTCAAAATGCGCAATGCAACAAATACGAACAATCCTTCTAAAAGGCCCGTAAAAAAGGTTGTAATTCCAGCCCACAGTATACTCAGGATGACCATATTCCGGTGGCCGTATCGATCCCCAAAATAACCGCCTGGAAATTGGGTCAACATATACCCTGCAAAAAATAAACTGCCGAGCAATCCGCCGAGAGCATACGGATTTGAAGATTCCGCTATCAAAGCGACATCATTGGCAATCATCCAAGAAACGACCGGACCAGTAATCGTGCGATCAAAATATGCGAAGACCCAACCTAAAAACAGCATTCCCCATACTCGCTTATACGGTTTTGTATACATTATTTTCCCCCTTTGTTTGAAAAGAAAATGGGAAGGAAGGTCCCGATTCCCTTCCTTCCAACCATCGAATTAATATTTTGTCGCTAACTCCGGATGCCCTGTTCGTGGCCCGAATGGACCTTCATCCAGCCATCTTCCGAGACTTGGAATATGTGGTGCCAAAAATGCGGCAATCTCTCTCCGTAATTTGATGTCTTCGTTTGTTCCTTGGATATGTTCCAGGGCGAGGTTGGAACAATGCCGGTTCCAACGGCCTGCTTTTAACCGCTCATCGGCTGCCGCTTGAATATGTTTTTTGCGCTCCTCTTCATTGGACTCCACTTCAAGCGCTTTTTGGATGCCTTTCGCCGCGACAATCGCATCCGGCACCCCGGAATTCAAGCCGCGCGCCCCAAATGGTGCAAAGAGATGTGCCGCCTCACCCGCCAAAATCACCCGGTTATGCTGATCGGTATATGTTTCCGCCACTACTTGATAGAAGGTATATGTTGAAATCCACGTAATACGGTCTGCATATTTTGGATCCATCACTTTTGGAAGCCATTCGCGGACTCCGGCTTCTGAACCATAATATTCCCGGTCATCTTCTTCAAATAATTGAAGGTCGATTCGCCAACCTCCTCTGAATGGAACATACAGCACATTTCTTCCATCAACATTTGGATGTTGATAGTGGAATACCCGTTCAATCGGCAACGGATTTTTTTCATCTTCCGCCACATCAACCACGACGAATGCATCGGACTTTCTCGGCCCTTCAAATTTGATGCCGACCGAATTTCTCACAACCGACCGGGCTCCATCACAAGCGATGACGTATTTAGTTTTCCATTCTCCCTTTTCCGTTTCGACGGTTACGCCCTCTTCGGAAGTTTTCACATTCGTCACTTTTTCATCCCAAACAAACTCCACTCCCGCTTCAATACATGCCTGATACATCGCTTTTTCAATTTCGTGTTGATGCAAACTTGTAAAAGCGGGAATTGTATTTGGTTTAGGTGGCTCGTACACCCGTTTATACACTTCTTCCCCTTTGTAAAAAGTCCTTTTCACTTGCCATACGATTCCTATGTCCGCAAGCTTTTTGCCCAACCCCGGTGAAATTTGTTCCAGAAATTCAAGGGTTGCCTTATGAATATAAATCGCGCGGCTTCCCGGACGCACCCTTCCTTCCTTTTCCGCTTCCAAAATCGTCGCCTTCAACCCTAAGTTGTGCAATGCAAGAGCTGCAGTCATCCCTACCGGACCTGCACCGATCACCAATACATCTCTTTCATTTGTCATATTTTTTACCCTCCTATTTGATATTGCTGTAATTTATGTTTAAGCTCTTCCGGTATCGGTTGAGCTTTTGGCTTTTCCCCTTTCAGAGAAACCCAGGCACGCACCTCATAACCTTGTGCGATGACGGTTTCCCCATCTTTAAATTGATGGGCCAATTTGAATACCTTTTCCCGAAGTTCCTCCACTTTCGTTGTCACGGTAATGATCCGATGAAAATAGCCTGGTGCAAAAAAATTGCAATGAGCTTCAAGCAGTGGAATTGAGTAACGCTTTTCCAATAATTCTTGAGTTGGAAAACCGATTTGTTCAAAAAATGCATGGGTCGCATTGTCCATATACCGATAATAATTCGGATAGTAAACAATGCCGGCCGCATCCGTATCACCAAACTGGATTTTAAATTGATATTCCATTGACATTTCCCCTGACTTTCGATTCCCTTTGGTCAATCACCCGTTTTGCCTTCATTTCAAAGCGGGTTAAATGATTATTTTCCACCCGCTCCACTTCAATTCTCAGTCCAATTCTGACGCGCAACAGTCTTGCGAGCGGCTCAACGGCATTTTCCGGACCTTCAATCAGCACTTTCACTTGGTCCATTTCCCGTTCTGTATAGTAAACGATCCGGAATTCTTTAATTTCAGGGAATTCCCGAATTATTGCCTCAATCGAAGTCGGATAAATATTCATTCCCCGAATGACGACCATATCATCGGCCCGGCCCACAATACCGCCAGGCAAAAACAGATGCGGGTTGCCGCAAACACAAGGTTCCTTTTGATAGATCACGACATCTCCCGTTCTGTATCGAATCATCGGATAACCGTATCGCCCTAAATTTGTCAGGACAAGTTCCCCTTTTTCTCCAGGCTTTACATGTTCCAATGTGTCAGGATTGATGATTTCAACAATGAATTCTTTTTCATTTACATGAATGCCATTTCGTTTTTGACAGGAATACCCATATGCGCCCATCTCGGTCATTCCCACATGGTCATATAATTTGGCGCCAAATAAATTTTCGATTTGTTGACGGACGGACGGAATGGATCCCCCCGGCTCCCCTGCGGAAATGATTTTTTGGATGCTGGAGTTTTTCATATCGATCCCTACCTTCTCCGCCACTTCCGCAAGGTGCAACGCATAACTTGGTGTACATAATAAAACGGTTGCATGATTTTGGATCATGCTATTTAAGCGCTCCTCCGAAGACATTGAACCACCGGGAATGGCGAGCGCACCTAATTTCTGGATGCCATCATAAGCCGCCCAAAAGCCGATGAACGGTCCAAAGGAAAAGGCCAAATAGCATCGGTCAAACTGGGTCACTCCCGCACTTTTTAACACTTCCACCCAACAGTTCGTCCACCATTCCTAACTTTTTCGGGTATCCAATATTTTCAAAGGCCTTCCGGTAGTTCCGGAAGTCTGATGGTAACGGATATAATTTTCCGTTGGATAGGTGTGGTTCCGTCCAAATGGCGGATAATCGATTTGATCTTGCGCGAGTTCCTTTTTCGTTGTAAATGGTAAGCGCTTTAAATCTTCAAAATTTTTTATGGGTAAATGAATGCCATCCAATTTCTCTTTATAAAAACCATTAAACCGGCCAACAAATAACAACAATTCATTGAGCCGTTGAAATTGATAATCTCTCAAACCCACTTTCGTTTCATAGACTTGATGGATTGCCATCGCGATCCCCCTTTAGCAAAAAACTATTGTAATAGTGATAATAGTTTGAAAATATTGAATATAGAAGAATCATATTCCGCTATGCGGAACATGCAAAAAAATAATTGCTAAAATTTCTCTTATTTGAAAAATTTTAATGTTTCATGCATATTTTTTATTAAACCGGAATAAAGGGGAAATGAATGATGAGAACTTCCAACAGTTCTTTGAAGAATGCTTTGCGGATTTTAAAAACGTTTTCCGTTGATCACACCGAACTGACGCTTGACGAATTCGCTGCCAATAACGGCATTTCAAAAAGCACCGCCTGCCGTTTGCTTCAAACATTGGAGAGCGAAGGATTTATCGTGCAAAATACCCGTTCCAATACATACCATTTGGGACTTTCCGTTTTATATTTGGCCAATATCATGTTAGAGGGGTTTTACCCATTGAAAGAAATGACGAGGTATTTGAAAAAATGTACGGAGGAAACCGGGGAATCTTCCCATATTGCCGTATTGCAAAGAAAAGAAGTGATCTATTTAAAAAAAGAAGATAATCAATACCGGATCCATTTGCAATCTCATATCGGAAAGCGGAATCCTGCCCATTGCACGGCATCGGGGCTTGCTTTGCTTGCTTATGTGGATGAACAAACCATCCGTGAATGGTATGCGGACGGATTCGAACGCCCCACAAAGTATTCCATCTCTTCCATCGAACAATTGTTGAAACGCTTGGAAGATGGACGGGCAAAAGGATACTTTATCAGCGAACGGGAAATGGTGGAAGACGTCCTTGCTGTTGGTGCGCCTATTTTTAACAAGGATGGGGAAGTTTTGGCTTCCATCAGCATAGCGGGATTGCATGCACGCATGAAGCCGCAACTTTCGAAAATCACCCAGCTGGTGAAAGAAACAAGCAAAGAAATATCATGCATGATCCAACATTCGAAGGAGCCGTTGATTCATGAAACATACATTGGATGAAAAATATTTTGTTCAATCGGTCAAAAAAGCGTTACAGATTTTAAAATTGTTTAAAAACCGGAGGCAAGAGCTTTCGGTCACTGAAATTTCCCAATTGATGGAGCTTCCGAAATCCTCTGTTCATCGCCTGTTAAAAGAAATGGTGGAAGAAGGATTTTTGATCCAAGACCGGAAAACGGGAAAGTATAAATTAGGATTTTCCATTTTAGCTCTTGGAGGAATTGTGAAGTATCACATTGATTTTTTCGATGATGCGCGGCCGCTGCTGCAGCAATTTGTAAAAAAATTCAACTTGCCCATTCACATTTGCATGATGGAGCAACAAAAAGTCACCTATTTGATGAGAGAAACGGGAAACATTCCGATGAAGCTTATAACCAGAACCGGCCGGCAAAATGATATCCACTGTACAGCGGAAGGAATGGCCATTTTGGCATACAAAAACCGGCAAATCATTGACTATATTTTATCGAAACCATTGAAACAACATACCCCTTACACGTTGACCGATCCGGATGAACTGCGGGATGAACTCATCAAAGTCCGTTCCCAGGGTTTTGCGATGATGAAGGATACGTACGCAGTTGGTTATTCCGGTTATGCCGCCCCAATCCGGGATTATACCGGTGAAATCTTTTTATCACTTGCGGTGATTTCAAAAAATGATTGTATAACCCCGACGATTGAAGAGAAATTGATCGTTGCCATTAAAGATACAGCAAAAGAGATTTCAAAAATATATGGTTACTATGATTAGTAGGTAGATGAAATCATGCGCAGGACGGAAAAAGAAAAGCAGCACCTTCAATATCCGGGAAGGTGCTGCTCTCATCTCGCTAATCTGCATCCACTTCTATAATTTCACCCGTCTTCGCATCAACTTTTATATCGATTTCAGAAAGGCCCTTTTTAAATTCGATGGAATAGCGTGTTCTGCCATCATCCACCTCAAGAGACCAACCGACAGGGGTAAAACCATTGACTTCCTCTTTTGCAGAAGCTTTTTCAATGGCTTCTCCCGGCTCAATAATATTTGAAAGATCCAGAGCTTCATCTCTGTCATGATTTGCTTCAACTTCTTCCACTTTCATTTCTTTTGTGGACGCATCAATTACTACATCGTATTCTTTTGCAGAATCAAAACCGTCGATCTCATAACGCAAATTTCCAAAATCGGCATCCAATTCAATGGATTCGATTTTCGCATCCGGATATTTCGCCAAGAATGTGTCAATTGCCTCTTTCATCGAAACAGCCGGATTCGTCACATCTACGTCTCCGTTTGCATTCGTGTCCGCCGTTGTGCTGGTTTGGACATTGGTTGTTGTGTCTGTTTCATTCATCGCATTATCATTTTCATTTGATGTGTCTGTGCCGCAAGCAGACAGCAACATGAGGGTAAGCCCTGCCATCATTAATTTTTTTATCATGGATATGACCTCCTTTAGTGTTTCCATTTAATATAATTGGCACTTTTTTTAAAAAGAATACCTGCGGCTATTGATTCATCATTAATTTCTTTGCCATCTGCACATGTTTTTCCTGCCCTTCCAACAGGATGTGGACATGGCAATTTGCCAAACGGGGAAAAAGTCGGCCCATTTTTTTATGGATAGAAGGATTTTTAAGTTTGATAGTGAATTTTATAAATAATTCCATAGTTTGATAGGAGGCGGTAATGTTGAGCAAAAAAGTGTTGATTCTTGCTGGTGATGCTGTAGAAGCGCTTGAGGTGTATTATCCTTATTATCGTTGTCTTGAAGCGGGCTTTGATGTAACCATTGCGGCACCTTCCGCAAAAAAACTGCAAACGGTTGTCCATGATTTTGTCGATGGCGTCGATACGTACATTGAACGTCCCGCATATGGTTTGGAAGCGCATGAGGCATTTGAAAACATCAAACCGGAAGAATATGATGGCCTTATTATTCCAGGCGGCCGCGCACCGGAGTACATCCGATTGAACGAATCTGTGCCATCCATTGTCAAACATTTCTTTGAAGCCGGAAAACCGATTGCCGCTGTTTGCCATGCCGCACAAATTTTCGCGACCATTCCGGAAGTGATTAAAGGCCGCGAATTGACAGCTTATATCGCATGTAAACCGGAAGTGAAAGCGGCGGGCGGTACGTATGTCGATAAAAACCTCCATGTAGATCAAAATCTCGTAAGCGGTCACGCTTGGCCTGATTTGCCAGGGTTGATGAGAGAATTTATTAAGTTATTGGAAGGCTAAAAATGCCCCCATCCAATTTTGAATTGGATGGGTTTTATATTTCGATTCCCCATATACTATGAAAAAATTATCTCTCCCTCTCGAATCTTACAAGAATCACCCCGAATTTTTATATATTCATATCAGATTGAAAAAGGACAGGGCTCTATTATGAAATAATATTAACTCTTGAATATAATTATGCTAAAGGGAGGGGATGAAATGAAAAAATTTACTGATTGCATGAAGGAGAATTCATTCTGGTTTTATGCAGGCATAGCTGCTACCGCGCTCATCCTGTTTATATTTTAAGAGATTGCAAAGGATGCATTCTTCCTTTTTTAATGAGGCTGGGACATAACTAATAAAGTGAACGAGCTGCAAAAAGATTTTTTGTAAAAAATTGATTGGAGTGACGGGGCGAGTGCTCCTGTCGCGCACGCTTAGTCGCAAAGCAAAAGCTTTCCTGCGACGAGCCCTCTCGAGACCCCGCAGGAGCGAAGGATTGAGCTCCGAG